>DCDB01000241.1 GCA_002316215.1 Lachnospiraceae bacterium UBA1066
TACAGCTATTATTCAAATAAGAAATGGGGCGAAGTCTTCAGCTATGATCTCTGCCTGAACAGCTCAATGTTCGGGATTGACGGCTGTGTTTCTCTGATTAAAGCCGCCCTTGAAGAAAAAGAAAAAGAAATACGCGGCTGAGGCATATGCTAAGGTTTTAACTGAGGCGCAAACAAAGCACTGCCAAGAAGGGCCGTAAACATACGTTCCTTCGTTCCCGGAGCCTCTGTCTCCAGTTTTTTGAGGAGATTTTTTGCATATTCACGTTTTGTATGTCCGTTCGCAGGGCAGGGACTTTTAAGGACCGGAAGCCGGTATTCATTTACAAAATTTATGATTTCCTGTTCGCTAAGGTACATCAGCGGCCTTATCACCGTAAGCCCTGAGCGGTCGAGATAAGTGACAGGAGAAAAGACATGCAGCCGTCCTTCATAGATCAGCGAAAGAAGGAAAGTTTCCACGATATCATCCTTATGATGCGCGTAAGCGATTTTATTGCAGCCGGCGTCAAGCATTGCGCGATTCAGTGCTCCTTTGCGCATTTTGGCGCATAGTGAGCAGGGATTGTTTTCTTTTCTTTCATCGAAAACGATTCTGCCGATATCGCTTTTTATGACGGTATAGGGCACGCCTAGTTTTTCACAGTATTCTCCGTCAGCCTGAAGATCAATATTTCCAAGACCCAGATCCACGGTAACAGCCCGCACGGTGAAATGCTTCGGATAGTAGTGTGACAGCCCGCTTAAGGCAGTAAGAAGAGCTATAGAGTCTTTCCCTCCGGAAAGACCTACGGCAACAGAATCATTTTCATCAATCATATGAAATTCATCGACCGCTCTGCGTACGCGGCCCTGCAGTTCTTCGGGTTTCATGTTATCTGTGACCTTCCTTTTATTCGTTACAATTTATTCATTACATTTCTCGGAAAAGTATTTTTGCAAATCAGTTTAGAACAAGCTGCAGAAGCATCCTGAGTATCAATATGAGGCATTTTAAGAAGTGTGCTGAGAATCAATACGGGACAATTTCTCCTTATCGCCAAATGTCTGCAAAGGTACAGAAGATTATAACACAGCATAGATTGAATGTGATATAATATACAAAATTTTGCTTTCCTGCAAGAAGGTAACTTTTAGGATTTTTGACGCTTGCATCATAAAATCACTATGAAAACCTGGGAAGAATGTAAATGAAAAAAAAACCGGAAATTATTTATACGAAAATAGCCCTTACGGCTTTCTGCGTTATTGCCGCCAGCCTGCTTTTTTATTTCCTGCTTTTCAAATCAGACGCTGTCGGAGCAGGGCTTAAAAAGCTGATCGAAGTCCTGAATCCTATTATTTACGGCTTTATCATTGCTTATATCCTTAATCCGCCCATGCAGTTTTTTGAAAATACTGCACTTAAACTGGCGCTTCGTATGGGAAAACATCCCAAAAAGCGCGGTCTTAAAGTGATACGTATCGTCTGCACGATTATTGCCACTCTTCTTGGCATCCTTGTCGTATACGCGCTGATTGCCCTGCTGATCCCTGAACTCATTAAAAGCATAAAAAATATCATTACCAGCTTTCCCAATTACGTAAATAATATCCAGAGCTGGATCAACACGACTTTCAATGATAAAGAATTTGATAATAATACGAACCAGCTGATCAGTTCCTATGCGGAAAAGCTGGAGACGTGGTTTCAGAATGAAATGACGCCCCAGATCAATAACGTCATAAAGAATATCACGAGCAGCCTTTTAAACCTGCTTTTGTTCTTTAAAAATGTCTTTCTCGGCCTGATTGTATCAATGTATGTCCTCATTTCAAAAGAGATGATTCTTTCGCGCTTCAGGCGCTTTAACTTCGCAGCCTTCCCGGTACCGACTGCGAACCGCATTATTAAAAATCTTCGCTTTGTGGATGAAAAATTCGGCGGTTTCCTGATCGGTAAAATCATTGACTCCATCATCATCGGTCTGCTTTGCTATATCGGCACGGAACTTCTGAGACTTCCATATTCCCTGCTTGTTTCTGTTGTTGTAGGCGTCACAAATGTCATCCCGTTCTTCGGACCCTTTATCGGCGCCATACCATCCGCTATCCTTATATTTGTAGTCAATCCTCTGCAGGCCCTTTATTTTATTATTTTTGTCTTCGCGCTGCAGCAGTTTGACGGAAATTATCTGGGGCCCAAGATTCTCGGCAATTCTGTCGGTGTTTCCAGTTTCATGGTGCTTGTAGCCATTATGATCGGCGGCGGTTTTATGGGTGTCTTCGGTATGATCATCGGTGTACCTGTGTGCGCTGTCATTACGGCACTGATCCAGTCTTTCGTACTAAGACGGGTAGTCAAGAAAAAACTTCCGGGCGACCTGGAATCCTATCATCATATTGACCGCATCGATCCTGAATCCCGTAAGGTCGTTAACAATCCGGATGCGCCTTCCGGACAGAGTCTCTATGACGCCATAAAATATAAGAACAAGAAGCTGACGGCAATGGAAGCTCCTCTTGAGGAAAAACCCTGGGACAAAACAGAAGACGACGTCCGGAAAGAAGAAGCCTTCTCGAAAGCTGAAAAGGCCTTTGAGAAAGATTTTAAAGAAAAGAATGAAGAATAAAACTAACCCGCATTATATTCTTTTATTCTTTTAAATCGGTTAGTTATTCCCGGTCTTTTCACGCAAATGAACGGCATCGGCAGCCTTTCTTCTGCGGTCGTCGTCCATAGCAGCATAATGCTTACGCGTCGTATTTACGTCTTTATGGCCTAAAACGTCCGCAACCAGGTATATGTCCCCTGTCTCTTTGTACAAGGCCGTACCGTAGGTGCTGCGCAGCTTGTGAGGCGTTATTTTCTTTGTCGTTGTCACGCACGAGGCATATTTTTCGACAAGATTCTCGACCGACTTCACATTCATCCTTTTTCGCTGGGTAGAATAGAAGAGGGCGTGCTCATGCCCGGCGGCAGGCGTGATCCCTTTCCTTATCTCAAGATAGCGCTTCAGTGCCTTTTCCACCTCGGCACCGAAATATACGACTGCCTCATTTCCGCCCTTGCGTATGATTTTAATTCCGTTGTTCCTGAAATCAATATCCTCAACATCCAGGCCAACACATTCCGAAACACGGATTCCCGTTCCCAGAAGAAGAGTCACAAGCGCAATGTCTCTTTCACGGGTTTTTTCATAATACCGCAGGGCCTGTCCTTTAAGAGTGCCTCCGCAATTTTCGATATAATCCAAAAGAGCAGCCACTTCACCCGAATCCAAACGTACGATCGTTTTCTCGTGGATCTTCGGCATATCGATCAGAACTGTCGGATTTGTCTTTATCATTTCGCTTTTGAAAAGATAGGCATAAAAACTTCTCAGAGCCGACATCTTGCGCTTAAGTCCCAGACTGCCATTTGTATTCCGGCTGACGCCGCGGATCCTTTCCTCCGGTGAACTGTAGACCTTAAGATACTCCATGTATTCTTCAATATCCTTGGCCGTAACTTTCTCGAGATCTGAGAGCCTGAAATCCGTCAGGTTATTATTCTTATACAAGGGATTATTGTTCTTAAGAAATTCAAAAAAGACGCGCAGATCATAGGCATAAGAAAGGCGTGTCTTCGTCGTTGAAGAAGCATCGATCGCCCGGAAATAGTCCTTAACATAAGGTGGAAGCGTTCCCAGCACCTCCCGAAGTTTAAGGATATTATTCAGATCAGTCTGCTCATGATACGTCGTTCGTTCCGCCATTTGGATCCTCCATCTGCCTTTTCCCAACC
>DCDB01000177.1 GCA_002316215.1 Lachnospiraceae bacterium UBA1066
CTGCTTTTCTTCCCAGGTTCAATAATTTCTGCTTTTCTTCCCAGGGTCAATAATTTCTGCTTTTCTTCCTGTCTTAGAAAACATTTCAGTTCTTATCCCGAAAAATCCGAAAAGGATCCCCATGCACCTGACTGCAAAGAGACCCTTTTCTTCCGTCTTTAAATATTCAGTTAAAAAATGTTCCCCTGCTTTTTCGTTTCACTGCCAGAAAGCTTTCCCTTACGCTAATATTTTAATGTTTAAAAGAAAACTTCCTTACCCGTCTCAGCTGATTTGTAGATGCCTTCCAGAATCTGCGTCACAACGAAGGCCTGCTCCGGTTTTACAAGCGGCTCACCGTCATTCTGGATGGCATCCAGCCACTGCGTATTCTCACGAAGCGCTTCCGCCGACGCAGCTCCTTCAAAGAAATCCACTACTCCGGCAGGAGAAATGACCTTTTCCATCAGCTGATTGTGTTCGACGGTGTTATAAATCAGCTCATCTTTCGGATAGCTGCCGCCATGATGGATTTCTGCGCCTGCGCGGGTGCCGCAAAGCGTTGTGGAAGCTTCCATGGACTTAAGGACGTTAAGTGCCCATGCAGCCTCAAGGTAAATCGTTGCGCCGTTCTTCATTTTCACGAAACCGAACGCGGAATCCTCGGTCTGGAAAGTTGCCGGATCCCAGGGGCCGAAAACATTGCCTTCCGGGCCTTTCGGATCACGGCCGAGTTTGTAAAACACTGAGCCGGTAACGGATACAGGTTCGTAATTATTCATCATCCAAAGCGTGATGTCGAGCGCATGCGTACCGATATCGATGAGCGGTCCGCCGCCCTGCAGCGCTTTATTCGGGAATACGCCCCAGGTCGGAACAGCTCTTCTTCTTAAAGCATGTGCTTTCGCAAAATAAATATCGCCAAGTTCCCCGGCTTCACAGGAAGCATGAAGCGTCTGTGTATCATCACGGAAACGGTTCTGATAGCCGATCGTGAACTTCTTTCCTGATTTTTTCCAGGCGTCAATCATCTTCTGTGCATCCTCTGTCGTTGCAGCCATCGGCTTCTCGCACATAACATGATAACCGGATTCAAATGCAGCTACTGTAATCGGGCAGTGTGCGACATTCGGCGTAAGGACATGAACAAGATCAAGCCCAAGGCTCTTATCCGCAAACATTTCCCTGTAATCCGTGAAGACTTTGGCATCTTCCGCGCCGTACTCTTTTGCCGCCTTCCCGGCGCGCTCCGGAATAATGTCGCAGAATGCGACCAGTTCCGCTTTGTCACTGTTTGCCTTGAAGGATGGAAGGTGTTTCTGATTTGCGATGCCGCCGCAGCCTACGATACCAACTCTGATTTTAGCCATTTTTGTTTTCTCCTCTTTCACTTTGATTTTTATTTACCATTTTTCGGTAATTCTTTTATATATAGCTTAACAAACTTAACTCTTGGTTCTTAATTCCCCATTCTTGATTCTTCCTGACTTTCTTCCTGCCCATTTCTAACCGGATTCGCAAATACGATAACAGTCAATCTCCAAAGTCCTCCTGCCGCGTCGGCTGAAGCAGCCGTTATTTACTCGAAATCCACGGTCTGATGGGTTTCCCCGGATTTTCTCACGGCATCCATCAGGCAAAGTACGCGGCGGACTTCCTCCGGCCTCACCAGAAACTCTTCCTCACCATTGACCGCTTTGTAATAGTTTTCCCAAAACATCTTATGCTCCGTTGATGCCTTCGGAAGCTCTTCCGTAACCAGAACACCCGGCTGCGGCGGCCCAAAGGAACGGGTCGGACCGGACGCGGACATGGTAATGGTTCCCGGAACATTCGTAAGCAGCCGCGTTGTACGTGCAACCTTGCCCTCCGGATCAAACCCGTCGGAATAAGCGCTGCCCTTGTCCCCGCCGATAAACCAGTGACGCTCGAACCATTTCGGGCGGTCCGCCAGGAAATAGGTTCCAAGCTCCGCTTCCCCGACGACGCCATTTTCAAAATAAAGCTCAATCTTGAAGTAATCGTCCACTTCTTTGTTAATGACATTCCGGACGTCTGCATAAACCGTTTTTACCGGAGATTTAATCATAAAGAGCAGCTGGTCAAGGAGATGTACGCCCCAGTCATAGAGCATTCCGCCGCCTTCGCTTTTGTAGACGTGCCAGTCATGCATATTGCCGTTGATCCCGTAGAGGGTGCTCTGGACCGTATATACCTTGCCGACAAGATTCTGGTCATACACATTCTTAGCCGTACGGAAATCCGGATCCAGTCTTCTCTGCTGATGTACGGTAAAATGAATCCCGGCCTTTTTTACTTCTTCCATCATCTCATCGAAAAGAGCGACGGAAAGAGCCGCCGGCTTTTCGCAGATAATATCTTTTCCTGCGTCACAGGCTTTCTTCACCATTTCAGGGTGCAGACGGTTCGGGACAGAAATAATAACGGTATTTACTTCCGTATCTTTCAGCAGATCGTCCGCATCGGAATAAACATGAACACCTTCCGGCACGTCTTTCAGCTGATTCTCATTGGTATCGCAGACTGCCTTTACGCAGATTCCCGGCACCTTCGAAGCGAGCATATTCATATGCTCATGTCCCATAAAACCGAAACCTATAATTCCAAGTTTTACTTCTTTCAAGGTTTTTCCCATCCCTTCATCAGAATGTATTGTTGTTTCCTGTTCTTAGTCCTGGTTTGTTGCTTGTCCTGGTTTGTTGCTTGTCCTGGTTTGTTGCTTTGCCCTGTTTCATTTCTTAACCACTGAGTTGATTCTAATACTTTTCGTCTGCAGGTATGGGGCGTTTATTAATCTATTACTATAATTTTCGTCCAGTATTTAATATTAATTATTATTTTCTATTCATTAATTTCATTTTTTCCTTCATATATTGATTAAAAAAGGTTCTGCTACGTCCTGATAAAAAGGGCAAAAAAAGGGCTGTCGTAAGCGACACCCCCTTCATAAGACTTTTATAGTTCAAAGCATAAGATATTCCAGTGCTCCTCGAAATTACCCGTAACGAAAAAAAATTGAAAATTTACGGGTAACCGTGAACACTGAAAAACAGCCTAGCAATCGTGATTACCCGTAAATGAAAAAGAAATCAAAACTTTACGGGTAATTGCGGGCTCTGGCACTGACCGAACAGCCGGAATTACCCGTAAACGAAAAACGAATTAAGTTTTTACGGGTAATGGCGGGTTCTGGTCCACTAACCGAACAGCCGGAATTACCCGTAAATGAAAAAGGAATTCAGTTTTTACGGGTAATGGCGGGCTCTGGCTCACTAACCGAACAGCCGGAATTACCCGTAAACGAAAAAGAAATTAAGTTTTTACAGGTAATGGCGGGCTCTGGCACTAACCGAACAACCGCGATTACCCGTAAACTCGATGAAATCCATAATTCTACGGGTAACCAAAATTGCTGGCTTAACTGCCAGGCTTGGCTGCCAGGC
>DCDB01000074.1 GCA_002316215.1 Lachnospiraceae bacterium UBA1066
CCGCCGTCTGCGATAATCGGAATACCTGCGTCCCTGGCGGCTGCATAGCAGTCCATAACAGCAGATATCTGAGGCACTCCGATACCGGCAACAATTCTTGTCGTGCAGATAGAACCGGGACCCATCCCAACCTTGACGGCATCCGCTCCGGCTTCGATCAGAGCTTTCGTTCCTTCCGCCGTTGCGACATTTCCCACGATAAGCTGCAGTTCCGGGAAAGCTGCCTTAAGCTTCCGCGTGGTCTCAATAACATTTTTCGAATGCCCGTGCGCCGAATCCACAACAATGACGTCAACGTGGGCATTTACCAGAGCCTGAACCCTCTCCATAACATTATTCGTAATTCCTACGGCGGCGCCGCACAGCAGACGCCCCTGTGAATCCTTGGCTGACTGCGGATATTTAATCTGTTTTTCAATATCCTTAATCGTGATAAGACCCTTCAGGTTTCCGTCATCATCTACAATAGGGAGTTTTTCCTTTCTGGCCTTGGCAAGAATAGCCTTGGCTTCCTCAAGTGTGACTCCTTCATGAGCTGTGATGAGACCTTTTGAAGTCATCTGCTCCCGGATCGGTTTATTCATATCCGTTTCAAACTTAAGATCACGGTTTGTAATAATGCCTACAAGTTTCTTTCCCTCCGTGATCGGCACACCGGAAATGCGGTACTTTGTCATAAGAGCATTCGCATCTCCGATTGTATTATCCGCAGAAAGGAAGAAGGGGTCGGTAATAACGCCGTTTTCTGAGCGTTTGACCATATCAACCTCTTCCGCCTGCTGCTCTACCGTCATATTTTTGTGGATGATCCCGATGCCTCCCTGACGCGCCATGGCTATTGCCATACGATGTTCCGTCACGGTGTCCATTCCGGCACTCATCATCGGAATATTAAGCTTTACTTTTTTAGTAAGCCAGGTGGAAATATCAATCATGTTAGGCGTTACTTCTGAATAGGACGGTACCAGAAGGACATCGTCAAATGTAATGCCTTCTCCAATTATTTTTTCCATCTTTCCTCCTTATCTTAGTCTGATTTTCCGCTGCTCTCCGCGCAAAAAGCCGCTGCAATACTCATTCCGTAAATACCTTGCGCGGAAGCCGCATCTTAATATCGTTCAGCATGCTGTCGTCCAGCTGGAGATAAATCTTCCTTCGGTCCGTTCCGTCCACTTTTACCAGAACATACGGCGGATTCTGTGAATCCATTGAAGAATAATCTGTCACAGAATAGCCGACGCCATAGCTGTCCAGATGATGCGAGCCATAAGGTGCGACACATTCAACATTAGCCAGATTAAGGCTGGTCACCTTTTTGCGTTTTGCTTTTGAAAATATTTCATCGATGTCAATCTCGCCGTTCATATACTGATACTCGTATTCGACATTAAAGCGCGGAAAAATGATGTAATCCGCAATTGCCATTGCCAGAGCGCCTATCAGGAAGTACGGACTGAACATAATGCCTGCGGCTACAAGAACAGCTGTAACGATAATCATCGCTATCCGGGCTGCCTGCTCCGAGGACTTTGGCTTTCTTGCCACTAAAAGTTCAGAATAAAGATCACTCATTACTCCTCCTTTCCTTATCAGGTCAATATTTTAGCACAAATAAGGGCTAACGTCTATGACGTAGCCCTTATTTTTCCTTAAGGTGTTAAGTTGTAAACAATAAAGACAGATGAAGATTCGCGCCTTTGCGTGCTGGCACGGCACACGTTTGGTATTACAGGTTCTCGCCCGTTTCCATGAGCCATGCCATCTCACGGCCTGCGGCCGTTCGATGCGGGCATTCGCCCTATAAAGACAGATGAAGATTCGCGCCTTTGCGTGCAAGCACGCACGGCACTCACTTCATCTGTCTTTGCATGGCTCATTGCTTACGTCACATCATTCCCATGCCGCCGGGGTTGCCTTGGGGCATCGGGGGCTGGGGTTCTTTGATGGTGGATACGGCTGATTCTGTGGTCAGGAGTGTGGCGGCAATGGAGGTTGCGTTCTGGAGAGCTGATCTTGAAACCTTGACCGGATCCAGAATCCCTTCTTTAACCATGTCGACATATTCGCCTGTCAGTGCATTGTAGCCGACGCCGGCTTTGGACTCACGCACCTTATTGACAATGACCGCACCTTCTTCTCCTGCATTAAAAGCGATTCTGTAAAGCGGGGATTCAAGGGCTTTCTGTACGATTTCCGCACCGGTCTTTTCGTCGCCGGTCAGGGAATCAATAACCTCATTAAGAGAATCCGCAGCATGGATGTATGCCGATCCGCCGCCTGCAATAATGCCTTCTTCAACGGCCGCACGGGTTGCATTCAGGGCATCTTCCATACGGAACTTCTTGTCTTTCATTTCCGTTTCAGTCGGAGCGCCGACACGGATAACAGCTACGCCGCCGGCAAGCTTTGCAAGACGTTCCTGAAGTTTTTCTTTATCAAAATCGGATTTGGTTTCAGCAATCTGGGCTTTGATCTGGGCAATTCTTGCCTTGATGTCTTCTTTTTTGCCTTCACCGCCGACAATAACAGTATTTTCCTTCTGGACCTTAACGGATTTTGCACGGCCGAGCTGGTCAATTGTTACATCCTTAAGCTCGATTCCGAGTTCATCGGATACGACAGTTCCGCCGGTCAGGATGCCGATATCCTTCAGCATGTCTTTTCTCCTGTCGCCATAGCCCGGAGATTTGACAGCAACAACATTGAAGGTTCCGCGCAGCTTATTGACAATCAGGGTCGTCAGTGCTTCGCCTTCGACATCTTCAGCAATGATCAGAAGCTGGGCGCCGGTTTTTACGATCTGTTCCAGAAGCGGAAGCAGATCCTGGATGTTGCTGATCTTCTTATCAACAATCAGGATGTACGGATCTTCAAGGTTGGCTTCCATTTTCTCCATATCCGTGCACATATAAGCGGAAACATAGCCGCGGTCAAACTGCATGCCTTCGACCAGATCCAGCTCCGTCATCATCGTCTTGGATTCTTCGATCGTGATAACACCGTCTTTGGAGACCTTCTCCATCGCATCCGCGACCATTTTGCCTACTTCTTCATCGCCTGAAGAAACAGCTGCAACACGTGAAATCTGATCTTTTCCGCTGACCGGCTTGCTCATTTTCACAAGTGAATCTACGGCTGCATCCGTTGCCTTCTGCATACCTTTCCTCAGGATAATCGGGTTAGCACCTGCTGCAAGGTTGCGCATGCCTTCGTGAACCATCGCCTGTGCGAGAACCGTAGCGGTTGTCGTGCCGTCTCCGGCTACATCATTCGTCTTGGAGGCAACTTCTTTAATCAGCTGTGCGCCCATGTTTTCGAAACCGTCTTCAAGATCGATTTCCTTCGCGATGGTCACGCCGTCGTTTGTGATCGTCGGAGCGCCATAGGATTTCTCAAGAACAACATTCCGGCCTTTCGGTCCAAGTGTTACACGGACAACGTCCGCAAGTTTATCAACACCCTTTTCAAGGGCTTCTCTGGCTTCTACGCCGTATTTAATCTCTTTTGCCATAATGTTTTAGTCCTCCTCTACCACTGCAAGAATATCGCTCTGTTTTACGACAGTATATTTGTCTTCTCCGAGCTTAACTTCAGTTCCGGCATACTTCTGATAAATAACCTTCTGCCCTACGCTTACGTTCATTTCAACTTTTTCTCCGTCGACAACTCCTCCCGGACCTACGGCAATGACTTCCGCCTGCTGCGGTTTTTCCTTTGCCTGTCCCGGAAGAACGATTCCGGATGCCGTTGTTTCTTCTGCTTCGAGTTCTTTAAGAACAACCCTGTCGCTTAATGGTACTAATTTCATAAAACATGCCTCCTTATGAAAAATGTAATCTGTCTTCTTTTTCTTTATTAGCACTCATTTATATGGAGTGCTAACATCTAGGAGATAATATACTCCCCTGTTTCGGGGATGTCAATACTTTTCAAAAAAAATACCGGGGAATTTCCCCGGTATCCTGGATGCTGCTATTCATTTTTCGGATTATCTTTTCTTCTTATGGCTCTTTATTTCATCCAGTTCATCAAAAAGATAGTCATTCAGGACCTTGATATAGGTTCCCTTCATCCCCGAAGAACGCGATTCGATAACACCCGCGCTTTCGAATTTTCGCAGTGCATTCACGATGACCGAACGCGTAATCCCCACGCGGTCAGCTATCTTGCTGGCAACAAGGATGCCTTCCTTTCCATCAAGTTCATCAAATATATGGGTAATAGCTTCCAGTTCCGAAAAAGAGAGCGTTGAAAATGCTGACTTAACAACTTGTTTTTTTCTTGCTTCTTCCGCATTCTCCTCATCAACAGAGCGCATCATCTCAAGGCCGACCACTGTCGTGCCGTATTCACTGACAATGATGTCCTCAATGTCAAAAGCAGCGGAGGCGCGATAGGAAAAAACTGTCCCGAGACGCTCGCCTGCAATCTCGATCGGGTTGATGATGGCCTTATATTTCCGCACATTCTCTCCCTCAAAGCCAAGTGTCATCAGGTTTACATTTTCCTTCGTGGACAGGACACCGAGGAAACGGTCATTCAGGAGCGGATCAATGTAGCCTCCTACATTGTCGGCTATAAGTTCCCTGATTTCCTCAACGCCGTCGCAGCGTCCGACCCCAAGTACTTTTCCTTTTTTGCTGATCACTAATATATTAGAGGACAAAGTATCCACAAGAACGCTGCAGATATCATTGAAGACCACCTTACTCGTGCTGGTATTATGCAGAAGCTTATTTATTTTTCTGGTCTTATCAAGAAGCTGAACACTCATCCTGCCATCTCCTTTCAAAAAGATCCGGAAGTTTACTGTCTTTACAAGATAATAGCATAAAAAAACCGTCAAAACAACATTCTTGGCGGTTCTTTCAAAAAGCTATTATAATATTCAGATAGCTTTATTGTCAGGATTCCGGAGCATCCTCCCGATAACCGCATTTTTCATCGGAGCATACAATCTTATTTCCTTTGACGACCATATAGCTTCCGCACTTCGGGCATTTCTTTTCAACCGGACGGGACCATGAAATGAAGGTACATTCGGGATTGTTCTCACAGCCGTAATAAAGCCTGCCCTTCCGTGTACGCTTAAGGACGACGTCTCCGCCGCAAAGCGGGCATTTTACACCGGCTTTTTCAAAATAAGGTTTCGTATTGCGGCATTCCGGAAAGCCGGGGCAGGCCAGGAATTTTCCGTGAGGCCCGTATTTAATAACCATCCGCCGTCCGCAATTCTCACAGATGACATCGCTTTCCTCATCAGCAACCTTGACCTTGGCAAGCTGTTCTCCGGCCTTTTTTACTTCAGCGTCAAGATCCGGATAGAAATTGCGGACAACCGTCTTCCACTCGACCTTACCGTCCGCCACGCCGTCCAGAAGCGTTTCCATATTGGCCGTAAAATGCTCATCGACGATCTGCGGGAAATTACGGCACATAATGCCGTTAACCACCTCTCCGAGCTCCGTTATATAAAGGTTCTTCTGTTCCTTTGTAATGTAACGTCTTGCCAAAATAGTGGAAATGGTCGGCGCATAGGTACTCGGCCTGCCGATGCCCAGTTCCTCAAGAGCCTTGACAAGCGACGCCTCCGTATAATGCGCGGGCGGCTGGGTGAAATGCTGCTCCGGATCCATTTTCGAAAATGAAAGCTCCGTCTCCTTCGTAATTGATTTTACAAGCGTGTTCCCGCCTGCTTTTTCGTCATCGTCTGAAGTATAGACATTCATAAAACCGGCGAATTTAATCTTGGACGCCGACACGGTGAAAATATACTTCCCGCCCCTGATTTTTACGGCAATCGTATCATAAACGGCATTTGACATACGGCTCGCCGTAAAACGTCTCCAGATCAGCTGGTAAAGCCGGAATTGTTCACGCGTCAGGGAATCCTTAATCAATGCCGGCGTCCTCCGGATATCCGTCGGACGGATAGCTTCATGTGCATCCTGCGCGTTCCGGTTGGAATTCTCCGCTGCCGGATGCCCTGCCGATTCCGCTCCGTAGTTCTCGACGATATAAGCTCTTGCAGCTTCATCCGCCTCTGCGGCAATACGCGTGGAATCCGTCCTCAGATAGGTGATAACGCCGACGGTTCCTTCTCCCTTGACGTCCACACCTTCATAAAGCTGCTGGGCAATCCGCATCGTCTTCGAAGTAGAAAAGTTAAGTGACTTCGATGCTTCCTGCTGCAGCGTGCTCGTCGTAAAAGGCAGCGGCGGCCGCTTTATGCGCTCACTGTTTTTGACATCCTCAACTTTATAATCGGCATC
The DNA here is from genome assembly GCA_002316215.1 of Lachnospiraceae bacterium UBA1066. Lineage (GTDB taxonomy): Bacteria > Bacillota > Clostridia > Lachnospirales > Lachnospiraceae > Chordicoccus. Next base: position 6,273 of record DCDB01000074.1, read on the forward strand.
CTTCAGCTCCCCGAGGATTCGGTCAAGTTCCTCTTTCGAAGAAATCGTCATTTTTTTATCTGTTCCGTAAAATCTGGCTGTCAGAGGCGATTTCTCTCCGTTCAGCAGAAACTCCGCATCCAGCGTCCAGTATTCCGAAGGGATAAAGGCTTTAATTTCCGCCTCTCTGTCGGCTATAATCCGAAGAGCTACAGACTGTACGCGCCCGGCGGAGAGACCCCGCTTCACTTTCGCCCAAAGAAGCGGCGAAATTTCATAACCCACCATCCGGTCAAGAACACGTCTTGCCTGCTGGGCATCTACAAGATTCATATCAATGTCGCGCGGATTCTTAAGCGAAGCCCTGACGGCATTCTTCGTAATCTCATTAAAGGCGATCCGGCGCATTTTCTTCTCGTCCAGATTCAGAGCCGTGACAAGATGCCAGGAAATAGCTTCTCCCTCACGGTCAGGGTCAGTCGCAAGAAAGACGTGATCAGCATTTTTCGCAGATTTCCTGAGTTTTGCCAGAAGATCGCCTTTGCCGCGGATCGTGATATATTTCGGTTCAAAGTCATGCTCGATATCTATGCCCATCTGGCTTTTCGGCAGATCGCGGACATGTCCCATTGACGCAGCCACCTCATAATTGGCACCCAGAAACTTTTTAATTGTCTTCACCTTTGCGGGCGACTCGACAATGACTAAATTCTTTGACACAGTTTCCTCCTGATGAAAAAGATTTCATGCTCAGTTTTTCCGAAGCCCTGAATGCCATTCACTATACAACAAATGATTTTTTCTTGCAAGGACTTTTCCAATCCGGTCTTTTGCGCTATTTTTTCACATAGCTGTGTCTTGCAATTTCTTCTATGTAATCCGACATCATAAGTTCAAGGAGCGCCGGCGCCGCTTCCGAAGGCTCAAGGCCGCTTGCGGCAAGCAGACCGTCAAGCGTCATCGGATCCCTGGAAATGAATTTATAAAGGCATCTGGCCTCTTTTGAAAGTCCGGGATCGGCTTCTGGATTCCTTACACTTTTCCTGACCGGCGGGAGATCTGTCCGCCTTTTCTTAACCGGAAGATCTTCATTTTCACAAGGCTCACTGTTCCCGGTAGATTTTTCGGAATTTTTCGTTCTTTTTAAAGATTCAAGCTCAAAGAGGACGGCTTCCGGGGAATAGGCAATCCCCGCTCCCTGCGCGATCAGATAATTGCAGCCGTCAGAAAGGCTGTCGCCGACCCTGCCCGGGACGGCAAAAACCGTTTTGCCCTGCTCAAGCGCAAAGTCCACGGTAATAAGCGAACCCGATTTTTCCCTGGCTTCCACAACAATAAGAATATCCGATAACGCACTTATCATGCGGTTCCGCTTCGGAAAATTACGGGCAAGCGGCGGTGTCCCCGGCTTTTCCTCGGACATCACTCCTCCATGCCGGATGATTTCCCTGTAGGCGGTATAATTTGACTTCGGATAGCACACATCCGCGCCGCTTCCCAAAACGGAAAATGTCCTGCCGCCTGCCGAAAGGGCGCCCTCCTGGGCATAGCAGTCAATCCCGATTGCCATTCCGCTTACAACCTGTATTCCGCGGGATGCCAGCGCCCGGCCGAATTCAAAAGCCTGCGTCCTTCCGTAATGGCTGCACAGCCTGGCTCCGACAATTCCGACCGTCGGAATGTCTTCCGGCAGTGCGCCTATATAATAGAGGGTTTCCGGCTTATCCGGAATGATATTCAGGCGCCCCGGATAGGCCGCGGTTCCGCAGCAGACCATTTTCATCCCGTCCGGCATGCCTCCTGCGCTATCATTCGTCATCCGCCCGCCGGTATTATCCGCCCCGCCTTCCGTATCACCGTTCTTAATCATCTCATATCCTCCAGTATTTTTTATCGATAGAGCGATAGCAGATAGCTTCACTGATATGTTTTCCCCTGATGTCCGGGCTTCCGTCGAGATCCGCGATGGTACGCGCCACCTTGACAACCCTGTGATACGCGCGTGCCGAGAGCCTCATTTTTGAAAATGCATTCTTCAAAAGCTTCCCCGCTCCGGGATCCATGACGCAGAACTCCTCCATCCTGCCCGCCGGGATTTCAGAATTGAAATGGATTTTCGTCCCGGCAAAGCGTTTCCTCTGGATTTCATGGACAGCTGCCACGCGGCTGCGGATTTCCTGTGACGTACTTCCTTTTCTTGCATTTCCCGTAAGATCATCATACGGGACAGGAGGACATTCAACGCATAAATCAATACGGTCAAGAAGAGGCTGGGAGATCCTGTTCATATAATTGGAAATCTCCCGCGGCGTACAATGACACTGGTTTGCATCAGGATAATAACCGCAGGGACAGGGATTCATGGCGGCAAGCAGAAGGAAATTCGCCGGAAAACGGAAACTTCCCGAAGCACGGGCAATGACGATTTCGCGGTCTTCCAGGGGCTGCCTCAGGATTTCCAGGCTTCTGCGTGCGAATTCAGGCATTTCGTCCAGAAAAAGAATTCCGCGGTGAGACAGCGTAATTTCACCGGGAGACGGAATACGTCCGCCGCCGGACAGCGCCTGAGGTGTCAGAGTATGATGTGGCGAACGGAAAGGACGCGTACCCATAACCGGATGCTCCGGTGAAAGCAGGCCGGCAATGCTGTAAATCTGGGATATTTCAAGACTTTCCTCCAGGGTAAGCGGCGGCAGAATGGTCGGCACCCTTCGCGCCAGCATCGTTTTTCCGGAACCCGGCGGTCCAACCATGAGCAGATTATGGAAGCCGGCTACTGCTACTTCCGCCGCCCTTTTTACGCTTTCCTGCCCATGAATATCGCTCATGTCCTCTTCGTAGCGATTAAGCAGCGGAGAAGGCATCTCCCGGCCGGAATGCAGAGGAATCGTACCGCGCCGCAGGAAATCCAGCACTTCCGGAATATTCGAAAAGCCGATCACCTTCAGGTCTCCGACCGCCCGGCCCTCCCACTCATTCAGGCGGGGAACCAGAAGACAGCGTATTTTCATTTCCTTCGCCTTAATAGCGACAGGAAGAATACCGGTTACGGGATTGAGGTCTCCGTTCAGGCTGAGTTCCCCCACAGCCATGACGCCTTCAAGACTGTCCGCAGGGATCGCCCCGTCTGCAGCCAGGATTCCCAGGATTATAGGCAGATCAAATCGCGATCCGCTTTTGGGGACATCCGCAGGAGACATATTGATGGTGATGTGTTTCGGCATCATGGCAAGTCCGATGTTCCTAAGCGATGTCAGGACGCGGTCCTGCGCCTCTTTCACTTCATGCGTCAGGCAGCCGACCATACTAAACTGGGGCAGTCCGTCGCTTACATCCGCCTCCACGTGAACGGGTATGACTTCGATACCGGCAATTGCCGCGGACAGAATGGTTTTGAACATTCAGTTCTCCTTTTCTGATATAAAGTTGTTTTGACGCCTGCATCGTCATGATGCCTGGGATTATTCCATCGCTTCGCGATTTCCCGGATGCTTAAAAATGGATTTTAAAAGAGAATTGCAGCCAATGCGAACGGATTTTTAAGAAATATAAAAGATAACAGCAGATACCGCTGTCAGCAGAAACCCCTCAGAATACGTTTGCCAGAATTTCCCCTGGCACCTATAGCAATTATACCGAATCGTAAGTGGATTTAAAAGAGGCAGTTGAAATTGGATTTATCAGCGGCCTTTTCCTTACATCTGTAAGTTCTTTCACAGACTGGACACAAACGCAGTGTATATTCTGTGGCATGGAAAAATATGTCAAACACTATTTCGATTTTAAAAATGCAGGGCTTTTTATGCTGCTCGCCTTTATAGGCCTCATTGTCATTCTGGCCCTTATCCTTGTCATTTCAAGATTTCAGAGTGATTACCGGAAAAAATACAACGTCCAGGAATATATTGTTAGTGAAATGAAGGCCAGGAAAAAGAAGCCTTATATTCTCATAGAAAGCTTTTATGAACTGGTCTTTTCCAGCACTTCCGTGCTGTTTTTTCTTGCGCTTTATTATATTATCGATGCACGGATGCCGAATGTATCGGATCTCTGGGAATCCTACAAGGATATCATCCTTCTTCTTTTCATCTGCCTTTCCGTGCTGATGACAAACTATATGGACCGTTTCCTTGTCCGGCTGGGAAACATCGATAACAGCCGCAAGGCTTCGATCCGCCTCGTCAGCTGTATTTATATCATCCTGATCCTGATGTACATTCGGTTCATTTACGAGGATACGAATTACAACGAGCTGATCATTTATTTTGTCAGTCTGGCAATCGGGCGCTTTATCTTCTTCGATTTTACCGTAGAAGATTTCACAAAGACGCTCGAGGGCGTTGTGGGCAACCTGCCGCTGCTTTTGTTGATGGTCATTTATTCCGGTCTCATGTGCTGGGTAGGCTTCCGGACAAAATTCCTGCTGACTTCCAACGGCGTCATAATCAGCATCCTGATTGCACACTGCTTCATGGATATCTCGATTTTTGTCCTGGAAAAGACCAGGCTTCTGCGGCTGTTTCTGTAAACAGAGCATCTCCTTAAAGAAGGCATAAGCCAAAAGAAGATACATATTTCTCCGTCGCAGCACATGTTCTTTCAGGGCCTGCCTCAAAATGTAAAATACGCCGAAAGATATTCAAAATAACAAAAAGATGCCTGAAACTCCTCAAATATTAAAGAATTGACAGTATCGCCGTAAAACGATATAATTCTCTGGATTTACATTTAATTAATGAGGAGGATTTTTCAATGAAAAAAGGTTCAAAAGGCGTTAAGATCATGTCGATTCTGTTTATTATTTTCTCAATCATCGGCGTCATTACGATCGGCGTTGAAATTGCCGGGCTCGGCGCACTCGCAGTTTCCGGAGGTGCAACGACCGGGGAAGTAGCAGCATTCAGCGGATTTGTTTTCGGTCTTGCCATTGTCAGTGCCATTCTTGAACTCATTGCCGGCATCATCGGCGTCAAGAATTATACCAATCCTGCAAAGATGAAACCCGTCATCGTCTGTACCGTCATCTTCATGGTCATTGACCTCATTTATGTATTCGCCCAGTCATCCGGGACACAGGGCTCAATGGGGATTTATGTAGCATCTGCTATCCTCTCTGTAATTCTTCCTGTCCTGATGCTTATCTTTGCTTTCCAGTTAAAAAAAGACCAGCCTGCCGCGTAAACGGCTTCTGGCACATCCTTTACATCAAAGCCCGTGATGCCGGATTACCGGTCCTCACGGGCTTTATTCTTTCTTTCTTAAAATGTCCCACGGTTCGGCATGGGCGTCTAATGCTATATGAAGTTCCTGCTTCGGATGCGGAGCGGATTCCATGGAAACTCCGTCGCAGTCCCAAATCGACGTCACCTTCGTCTCAATATTCCGCCCGTCCGGTTTCATGATCTCTATCGTATCCCCGACACAGAATTTATTCTTCTGCTCCGTGACCGCACGGCCGCTGCCGTCAATACTGCTTACAATTCCTAAAAATGTGTAGGCGTTTACATAGGTATTGCTGTCATATACCTGATCCTCTTCAGATGGCTTTCCGTAAAAGAAGCCGGTCGTAAATCTCCTGTAAGTACAGTCGGAAATCTGTTCCCTGTACCAGTTAAGATGCCGGAAATACTCTTCCGGGCTGCTCTCATACGCCTTCATCGCCATCTTATAGGTACGCGCAGCCGTCGCAACATAGAGCGCCGTCTTCATCCGGCCTTCCACTTTAAAGCTGTCAATTCCGGCATCATAAAGATCCGGCAGATGTTCAATCATGCAAAGATCCTTGGAGTTGAAAATGAAAGTCCCTCTTTCATTTTCCCCGACCGGCATATATTCGCCGGGACGCGTCTCCTCCACCACGGCATACTGCCAGCGGCACGGATGCGTGCACGCTCCCTGATTGGCATCGCGTCCTGCGAGGTAATTGCTTAAAAGGCATCTTCCGGAATAAGAAATACACATTGCCCCATGGACAAAAGTCTCGATCTCCAGATCGTCCGGGACATGCGCACGGATATCCTTAATTTCTGAAATTGAAAGCTCACGCGCCGTCACGATTCTCTTCGCTCCGAGCCTGTACCAAAAAAGACAGGTTTCATAATTCGTATTATTGGCCTGTGTGCTGATATGGATATCCGTCTTCGGGCAATACCGCTGCGCTAAAACAAACATTCCCGGATCCGCGACAAGAAGCGCATCCGGCTTCAGATCCCTAAGTGCCTGAAAGTATTCTTCCGCCCCCTTAAGATCCGCGTCATGCGCAAAAATATTAGCTGTCACGTAAACCTTTACTCCCCGTTCATGCGCAAAAGCAATGCCTTCTGCCATTTCCTCCCAGGTAAAGTTCTTAGCCTTTGCCCGGAGTCCGTATGCCTCGCCCCCGATATAAACAGCATCGGCACCGTAGAGCACCGCCACCTTAAGTACCGGAAGACTGCCGGCCGGGATCAAAAGTTCAGGGTGTTTCATTTTCATTACCTCCAGTATTTACGGCTGCCGCCGGCTTCTTAACCGTAACGGCCAGCCCGTCCCCGATCGGAAGAATCATCGTTGAAAGCTCTTCCCTGTGCGTCAGTTCATAAAGATACTCCCGCATGCGTTTATAGATCGTGCGGTTCCGCCTTTCCACCGCATAATGGGACTCCAGGATATCGCCGCCCTGCAGGACATTGTCCGTAAGAAGCAGGCCGCCGTCTGCCAGCAGCCTCAAAATCTCCGGCAGAAAATAAATATACTGCCCTTTCGCGGCATCCATGAAAATGAAATCATAGGAGCCCGTAAGAGCAGGCAGGATTTCCCGGGCATCGCCAAAAAGAAGCGTGACCCTGCTTTTTACGCCGGCCGCCTCGAAATTCTTTTCCGCCAGAGGAATCCTTTTTTCGTAATTTTCAATCGTTGTGATATGCGCATCGGAATTCTCGCACATGAGGATAGAAGAAAACCCGACGGCCGTTCCGACCTCAAGGATCTTATGAGGCTTCACAAGTGCCAGAAATACACGCAGCGCGCACTGCGTTTCCCTCCGGATAACCGGAACAAAATCTTCCTTTGCCTGCTTTTCAAGGGCATTGAGGAAATCGGAGTTTCCCGTATCCATCGACGCAAGGAAAGCCTCCATGCGTTCATCAAAGATCATGACGCCGTACCTGAAGAGCTTCCGGAATTCGCCGATTCCTGTGATGCCGTCTTCGCGGAATCCGTACTTTCCTGCGACTCTGTACCGGAAGATGTCCCGGAGGCCGTTCCGCCCGACTCCGTCGGCTGGCCGTCCGTATTTTCTCCTGAAAGAATTGCCATCATTTCCGTCGGCGTCTCCGAAGTATTGAGAATATAAGTCCCGCCCTTCAGTTTGCCGTGATAAGTCGAAAAGCGCTCCTGGAGTATAAAAATATTAACATCCGAAATTAGGCCTTTGTCCTTCAGGATATTCCCGGTCTGGCGCACAGAAGGATCCGTCGGAAGCAGGACAGTTACATCCGTTCCCGGCTTCTTTTCCATCGCCGTTTCATTAAAAATCGAATATCCGAAAACATACGCCGTTCTTCCCAGGAAGATGATAAAAATCACGATCAGGATATAAATCAGAATCTTTATCAGTCCCTTCGCTCCGAAAAGAGCAACGGCGTATCCGCCGCTTTTCTCCTTTTTTGCCATCTGGTCCCTTTCGTTTATGCCCTGACGCCTCAGATTACACCATCGCTTCGGATTGCTCCATGGCTTTGCGGTTCCCCTTCGGCGCCCGCATCAAGTCATACTTCCGCTTCCATAATAATCGGCAGGATCATCGGTCTGCGCTGTGTGCGTTTCCATACGAAATCGCTCAGCGTATCCTTAATCTCCGACTTTATCTTTCCCCAGTCGGTAATATTCTTATTCAGACATTTTTCTACAGCTTCAAGGACAACCCGATTCGTTTCTTCCATTAAATCCGTCGATTCCCTGACATAGACAAAACCGCGTGATACGATATCCGGACCTGCGAGCAGCCTGTTGCTGTGCTGTTCAAGTGTCATAACGACAATGATGATTCCGTCCTCTGCCAGGTGCTGCCGGTCGCGTATTACGATATTCCCGACATCGCCGACGCCGAGGCCGTCGACCAGAATGCCTCCGGTCTGGATCTTTCCGATAATCTTGGCTTTTTCTTCAGACATCTCAAGGACATCGCCGGAATGAAGGATGAAGATATTCTCCTTTCGGATTCCCAGGGATTCTGCCAGAAGGGCCTGCGCCTGCATATGCCTCCGTTCGCCATGGACCGGAATCGCATATTTTGGCTGCAGCAGGGCATACATCAGCTTAATATCTTCCTGGCAGGCATGTCCGGAGACATGCGTATCCTGGAAAATGACTTCCGCGCCTATTTCCGACAGTTCATTGATGACGTTGGAAACGGCCTTCTCATTTCCCGGAATCGGATGCGAAGAAAATACAATGACGTCACCCGGCATGATTTTAACCTTCTTATGAAGGTTGGCGGCCATTCTCGAAAGCGCAGCCATGGATTCGCCCTGGCTTCCCGTCGTGACCAGAACCGTCTTCTCGGGCGGAAAATTATTCAATTCATCCATTGTAATCAAAGTCTTTCCGGGGTCGTCAATGTAGCCGAGATCAATAGCCGTACCGATAACATTGATCATAGAACGCCCTTCCAGGCAGACCTTCCGCTTGTATTTATTTGCAGAGTTGATAATCTGCTGGACACGGTCAACGTTGGAGGCAAAAGTCGCGATAATCAGCCTTGACTTCGTATGTTCGGAGAAGATCCGGTCAAAAGTCGCCCCGACAGTCCGCTCGGACATCGTAAATCCCGGACGCTCTGCATTTGTGCTGTCGCACAGAAGCGCAAGCACGCCCTTTTTACCGATTTCGGCAAAGCGCTGCAGATCAATGGCATCTCCGTAAACCGGCGTATAATCGACCTTAAAATCCCCGGTATGAACGACTGTTCCGGCCGGCGAATAAATCGCCAGCGCCGCCGCATCCTGAATCGAATGGTTCGTCTTGATAAATTCAATCCGGAATGATCCGAGATTGATGGACTGCCCGAATTTCACGACTTTGCGCTTAACCGTTTTAAGCATGTCGTGCTCTTCCAGCTTTTTCTCAATCAGCGCCATCGTAAGCTTCAGCGTATATATAGGTACATTTATTTTCTTAAAAACATAAGGAATCGCTCCTATATGGTCTTCATGTCCGTGTGTGATGACAAAACCCTTGACTTTGCTGTAATTTTCCACCAGATAAGTAACATCCGGAATGACAAAATCCACTCCGAGCATGTCATCTTCCGGAAATGCCAGCCCGCAGTCCACGACGACAATGCTGTCGCCGTATTCAAACGCCGTCATATTCATCCCGATCTGTTCAAGCCCTCCGAGCGGAATGATCTTTAGCTTCTCTATGCTGTTTTCTTTACTTTTCAAAAAACGCCTCCATTCCTGGCCTTAAGTCCTGCTGCCTCTTAAAGTTCTATATCCGTATCATCCATCATTTCTTCAAACACCTTTAAGAGGGCCTTAAGTTCCTCGTCATCTTCGACAGGAACATAATTTGCCTCTTCACTGGTATCGTCAGAAATATCTTTTAAAATGAGAGCTTCCGCATCGCCTTCAGGCGCACTGGTCACCAGAAGATAATTCTTTCCGTTCACGCGCGTTTCGCACTCAATATAAAATTCTCTTTTCGTTCCGTCTTCGTCAATAAATTCTACTGCTTCCATAAATAATCCGCCTCTAAGGCATAAACGAACCTGCCTTTTCCTCCTGCTGCTATTTTACTTTTTCGGCCGGTTATTCAAATAATCCTGCAGGATAATCTGCGCCGCAATCTTATCGACATATTTGCCGTAGTCTTCCGGCGAAACACCCGCTTCCTCCATGATTTCATCCGCCGCAACAGTCGTCAGGCGTTCATCATACAAAAAAACAGGAAGGCCGATACGCTCTTCAAGTTCACGTTTAAACCCGAGAGTCTGCCTCGCCCTGTCTCCAACGGAATCGTCCATATTGAGCGGATAGCCAAGGACAATAGCCTCTGCCCCGTACTCTCCGGCCAGTTCTTCTATTCGTTTAAATGTCCTTCGCAGATGATTTTCCTTCGGGCGGCGGATGATTTCCACTCCCTGCGCCGTAATGCCGAGCGGGTCGCAGACAGCGACCCCGACCGTTTTAGATCCAAAATCCAGTCCGAGAATCCTCATCGGGAATTATCTGTCTTCCCAGGATTTATTTTTGATATATTCTTTCAGCAGCTCTTCTACAAGCTCATCGCGCTCCACCTTCATGATCATGCTGCGCGCACCCTTGAAGCTCGTAATATACGTCGGATCACCGGACATGATATAGCCGACAATCTGGTTAACGGGATTATATCCTTTCTCCGCCATCGCATTGTAGACAACATCAAGGACTTCCTTGACCGAAATCTCCGCTTCCGATTTCACTTTAAAATACTGTGTATTCCCTAAATCCGCCATTCCTCTCGCCCTACCCATATATAAACATTTTTAAATGAAAACACCAACAACGCTCATTTTGACTATATATTACTCTAAAAGCGCTCAACAATCAACTTTTTTCTTCCTGCTTAAGTTTCGCGTAACTTTTATCCTGCTGCTTAAGTTCCGCTATAATTCCGTTTTCATCCGCCGACACGGCACAGCAGTTTTTTATTTCATTTTCATGGATTCCGTCCGCAAAACAGAAGGCCTGTACATACTCTCCCGTGTAGCCGGCTGCACATTTATGCCCGTTTTTGACAGCCTGTTCTTCAAAAAGGATCTGAATATCCTGTCCGAGGAAAGAGGAAGCATAGGCTTTGCGCGCTTCGGCGCCGATTCCCAAAAGGACATCCGAGCGGAGCTTCTTTACACTTTCCGGCACCTGATCCGGCATCTCCGCCGCCTTTGTGCCCCTGCGCTTCGAGTATTTAAAGACATGTATCCTTGAAAAGTGAATATCCCTGACGAAAGCTGCAGATTCGGAAAATTCCTCTTCCGTCTCCCCCGGGAATCCGGCAATCACATCCGTCATAATGGCCGGACAGTCATAATATTTCCGCAGAAGGCTGCATTTTTCGGCAAAATCCGCCGTCCTGTATTTTCGCTTCA
>DCDB01000282.1 GCA_002316215.1 Lachnospiraceae bacterium UBA1066
AAGAATTTCTTATGGATAGATTGAAGAATCTGCGATATCGACTGATGTCGACTTCCGTGACGACTTCGGGTATCATTTTCTGTCGTTTTGATACTCCGGGTATCACTTTTTCTGCCGCTCTGATACTCCGGTTATCTCCTTTTCTGCGACTATAATACTTCGGGTATCTCCTTTTTTACTTCTGATACTCCGGGTATCTTTTCCTTTTCTGATTCTCCGGGTCGGCTTTGCGTCGACTCGTTCATTAATTGGTTTCTTTTCTCCTGATGCAGCATTTCTCCTACCTGTAGCGGCTCATCTATGAAGAAAGAACTAGAAATACATCAAACAATTAAAAGGAGAATGGATGAACACTAATAAAAACAGAGTGGGTCTTGACGAACGCGGTTTGCTTATCACCCTGCTGAATCTCCCTCACGGTTGGGAATTCAGCTTATCAGGTCTCTGCAGACTTACGAGAGACGGGCCTGCAGCCGTACGCTCCTGCCCTGACCGTCTGGTCCGGCATGGCTGCGTCTGGATTGTCCCCGCAGAAATAAAAAAGACCCTTTCTCGGCATCGGAACTTCATGTCTGCGGAGTTCCAAAAGAACAGGATACAAGCCATCCGCATACGGAACATCCGCCTGAGGAAAAGCCGTAAACGGAACACGTATACAATAGATTCCTTAAGAGAGAGTATTTATCAGACATACTTCGGAAAAAGATTTTGTTTCAGAGGAGAATCTATCAGAGATACACTGGAGGATAAAAATGAGTGTAAATACAACCGATAAAGTAACCAAACGCAGTTTTTCATCATACCCGGGCATTCTGGATGCCCATGACCTGGCACATCTGCTGAATCTCGGAACGCCTAAAACTTACCGCCTGCTGCGCACCGGTGAGATTTCCTCACGCCGTCTCGGCGATGATTACCGCAAATATCTCCGCTATTGCATGGGAGGATACCGCGCCGTGGCATTTGTAACGATGAAAAAAAACCGCCGCAAAAATCCGATGAAATGTTCTTTCTCTAATGATGGATACTATGACCGGTTGAACAGACTTCCGGATAATATCAAAGCGCGTATCAACCGGGCAGACTGTGGTCTCACGGCTCCGGCCCCTCACAGATCCGTACATGCTGATTGACCTGCCGGAAACCTTCAGTCTGAACCATTCGAAATTTCCGAATAGTTGCTTCCTCTGCAGATTGCTGTCGTAAATACTGCTCACTTCTTCGTCTTGTCCAATACCCAGTCAGCCACAGCCTTCATGACCTTGTCGGCATCCTTTTCATGCATTGTTTCATGGCGCATGTCTGGATACAGAGTACTTGTTACATTCTTATAGCCGGCATTCTTGATGGTCGCAATACTGTCATTGAATCCTGCGTCTCCGCCGCGGCAAGGATCATCTTTCCCGGAGAAGAACCAGATTGGCATGTTTGGCTTAGTGCAGTGATACCGCTTGGGATCATGCATATAGTTCATGCCTTTGAACAAATCCAGATAGCCTTGGTTGGTGAAAGAAAAGCCGCATAGAGGATCGGCAATATAAGCATCGACATTCAGCTGATTATAGCTCAGCCAGTCAAGCGGTGTTCTCGGATTCTCAATCCCCTTGTTGTTGCCGCCCGTTGCCACGGAATCCAGTGTCTTCGAATGGGCCTTCTTTCCTTTGCAGCCGGCAATAATCTTGGCCAGCCCAATGGCTGCTTTTGATTCACCGATATAGTTTGGTGCACCGGACAGAATCATCCCGTCAATCAGCGTATCATAGTCCTGCAGGAAGGTACGGCCGATCATCGTGCCCATGGAATGACCGAAATAGATCACCGGAACATCCGGGAATTCCTTATGTGCAAGCCTGGCAATCCCGACTGCACTGTTGACCAGATTGAACCAGCCGTCTTTGTCGCCGAAATAGCCGAGGTTCTCTTTCGGACATTCCGGTCCATGTCCCGGCAGATCATACGTAATGCATGCTATTTCACGTGAATTCAGATACTTGGCAAAGCCTTCATACCGTTTCTGGTATTCCTGCATGCCATGTACGCAGAAAACAACTGCCTTTGGTGCCTCCTGCGTACGAAAAATACGATACGATAATTTTTCGTCCATCATGATTTTCTCCTCTGTAAACTAATAAATATATCCTTATATCGCCGGAAAGATTGTACAACTATTATATCAGCATATAAACGAACATGGGATATCATTTCAGAATATAATCCGTTCCATAACAGCCTTACCCATCAGATTCAAAAGCCGGAGAGCTGTCCGGAGCCGATGCCATCCGCCTCGGTTTAACAGTATCATAAACAGCCGCCTCAGTTATTCTTTTATCAATCTGAATGTTGGCAAAGAAGCGGGTCTGTTTTTAGATTATTTTTTAGATTTTCAAAAACACCGTTTCACCTCCTCAGATCTTGTCAACGCACTTTTCTGCATTTACAGTTGTACTATTCTGAGTCATCCAATAAACTTTTGATTTCTTTTCGGCTTACAGGTAATGCCGGTCTTCCGGCCGATCTCCCTCGCACTGAGCTACCCGTAAACTTTTGATTTCT
>DCDB01000274.1 GCA_002316215.1 Lachnospiraceae bacterium UBA1066
ATATGTAAAATAAAGCGGCTGCGTTCCCTCTGGTACCTGAATGGATCCTGACAGTTCTGTCCAATCCTCAGATAGTTTATCAACCGGTAAACATCCACAGATTTTGTCCGGTTCAGGATAGGGAACCGTTGAAACCAATATTTCTCCTTTAGGATGAGGAAGGCATGTGACATCCAGTTTTTTCTTCATATCAAGCTCTGTTTTTTTCAAATCCAGTTCGGAAAAATCCTGATTTTGCATCCATGCATATGCTTCAAGCTGTTCCTTAGTAATCTCTTTCCCCGGCTGATAACTGCACTCGCGAATTTTCAATAAGATATCTTTCTTATTTCCATCAAATTCAAAATACTTGAATCCGACAGCAGACTCATCCCGCATATTTGCAACATATTGCACCGGCAGCTTTTCATCTGCCTCAATATTCTCCGCTGTAGGAATAAGGTCATCACAGTCTTGTGTCAGGAATGGATAATCCATCAAAAACAGCATCGGATTGCTCATTACATTTTTTCCGTATCTTGTCAGATGACAGCAGATTCTCGCCGGATAAATTCCTTCGCCGGAAAGAGCATTCTTATTCAGACCGCAGGATGTAACCTCTGCCTGTTCAAATCGTCCGTCATCCTTGAGAAATATTTTCTCTGCACAAGCCTGTCTGCTGAACAAGGTACGATTTGTCTGACGATGATAGAACACGTACCACTGGCCGTTGCAGCACTCAATTCCTCCGTGTGTATTCCCGAGTGCCATCACAGCTTCCTGATCCGTCCTGCCATTCAGAAAAACATCTCCGATATCCACCAGCGTTCCGCAAAACTCAAAATCCCTGTCTGGCCTGTCACTTACCGCATAACACAGTTCATGGCTTCTGACGGAAGAATATATAAAGTAGTATTTACCATTGATATGTCTGATAGAACTTGCTTCAAAGAATTCATGTCCCTCATACTCTGTGCCTTCGCTGTTTCGAATGTCCGGCATCAATCGGGTCGGTTCTTTCCTTAAGGTCAGCATGTCATCCTCCAGAACCATAACCTGGCTTCCCTGCTTTTCAGACCCGGGATTATCCATTTCCTCCCGCCTCATAGGCGCATTCCCCGAATAAAGATAAATTGTACCATCATCATCCATAAAAATACCGGGATCAAACTGAAGGAAATCTCCTTCTGCAGATCCAAGTGCCGTACCATCTGCATGTTTTACAAAACCCAGGAAACTATATTCCCCTGCCGGCTGATCGCATACGGCTACAGCAATTTCCGGAAGATAATCCAGACAGTAATAGAGATAATATCTCCCATCCTTTCCCTTCGTAACATCCGGAGCCCACTGGGCATGAATTCCTGCTTTATTCAGGGAATTCTTCCTCCGGACCGGTACTCCGAAACAAGGTTTTGGCTCTTTTACATTTTCCGGAATATTCTGATTACGCGGATCCTGCTCCTTTTTTAAGATGACGCCTTCATACCGCCAGTCAGTAAGATCGTCCACCGGAGCCGACCAGGAAACATAATCGTTCAGACAAAATTCGGCCCCGTCAAATCTATCATGACTTCCATACAGATAGACTCTTCCATCAAAAACATGAGGCTCTCCATCCGGCACATATTCAAAGGATGGAAGATATGGATTAAAAACCTGTTTTTTTGCTATCATAGTCAGCTTTCCTTTCGTAATTCATCTAAGTAAAGAAATACCGGTCTTTCATTGGGTGTATCGTTTGGCGCATGGACTGCAAGCCTCCTCCGCCCGTCTGTCCCTGTGAAGACCATGCCGTGACCGCTGTCCTTACAGATTATTTTATTAAGATGATGCCAATTTCCAAATAACTTTCCGCTGTCTGATTCCGCGATACCGACAGTGTAGCCGCCGGTACCCCAGCTTGAAAAAATCATCTGCAGCTTTCCGTCTTCCTTTCCTATAACAGAAGGTCCGTCGACAAAGAACAGCGGTTCATCAATTCCGAATTCAGTCTTGGCAAACGGAACAGGTCTCGCCCAGGGAGCATCTGAAGCTTTGAACAGTCTGACGGGTTCTCCTGTGAGTCCGGTAAAATCGGCACGGATCTGCATCGCCATCATAGAACCGGATAAGTCTTCCGGAAACCCATGGCTGAAGATCAGCCAGTATTTATCATCCTCTTTATATACAGTTCCGTCAATACAGGTCCAGTCCGCCGGTGTCACCCGTTCAGCGCCGGTCGGTGTAAAAGGGCCGAGCGGACTACCTGATTTAAGAAACATAATCCCCTTTTTCCGGTCCGCCGCACCGAATGTTGCCGTCAAATAAAATACGCCGTCTTTGCAGATACACTCCGGTGCCCAATAGCATTCATCGGCCCAGAATCCATCCGGTCTGTGAAATACTTCATAAGGACCTTCCCAAAGATTCAGATCCGCACTCACATATGCATCAAAACCGTCTGCCTTTCCCCATACACTAGTATTTCTCGTTCCGTACAGATAGTATTTTCCCTGATGTACAAGAACATATGGATCCCTGATCGGGATATCGCCTGTTTTCAACATATTTTCTCTCCTATTTCATGTCATTTTTAGAAGTGCGCTTATCCGCAGATTTTCCCTGCTTATACTCCTGTTTCATACTCTGTCTTCATTATTATTCGTTTATTTATAATAGCAGGCAGATTTTTCTATTACCATAGTCTTTTTTGTCTTGTATCCGACTTTTTTTCGCTCAGTAAATAACAGGAAAGGATGCTCTTCAGATTCAGGCGATCCCCCTCGCTCGTCACAAAATACACCTCGCCTGCGCATGCTTTCACTGCATTCAAAAAAGAAATAGTATCAGCATCCGATTTAAGTTTCATCTTTTTTCTCCTTGCAGGCAAAGACACGTTCTGCCTTGTTAAACTACTTCATATGCCAATTTGATTGTAGCAGAGACGGCTTTTCCATGGATATCTGTAATTCGTGATTTATTACAGCGATTTGTTCTTCTTTAAAAATCAAGTTCTGTGTACTTTTTACTGGAGCCATATGCCTTGTCAACGGGATATTTCTCAGCATTGAGTTTTAACTTCTCTTCTACGATTTCATCAAGATCCAGCCCGCAGGCGTCCGCCATCAGTACGCAGTAATTCATAACGTCCGCCAATTCCTCTCTGATTTTTTCCATATGTGAATCGGCACTGGTGTCCGAACCGCTCCACTGGAAGACTTCCAGTAATTCTGCGGCTTCCAGACTAATAGAAATTGCCAGGTCTTTTGGATTATGGAACTGCTTCCAATTACGTTCATCACGGAAGAAAATAATATCCTGTATCGTTTTAGATTTCATGATAGGATTCCTCTGATCATATTTATAAACTTCGGGTTCATTCTGAAATCCGGGAAGCGTTTCCATCATATGCTTTCCGATTAATTGTGATTACTAAAACTGAAAAAACATCGTAAAATGGAAGCTTGTATTTATCATAAGTAACCTGACGGCATGGAGCGCTGCACCGGAAAGCCCATACTTTCCCTATGTATAAAAAAAGCAGTTTTTATCGAAGCCGGTTTACCGGAAACAGTGATCCGCATTCACTTGCTAATAAGAAACAACCCGAACATGCACACCAATATACCGATGATTTTTGTCATACTTATGGATTCGTGATATGCGAAAACACCTATAAGAATTAAGCATACTGCCAAAATAACACTATAAACGAGTTGACCGCTGCTGACATTCCACCCAGCCTTATACATGTAAATTGAACCGGCCTCCAGCCCAACAACTGCCAGACCGAGGATAAAACTGCTCCAGTTGAGATTTCGATATTCGTGCAGTAAATTTCCTCCGCGGTTAAGTAAAAAATAGAGTACTATAGAAAAAAACGCACCGACGATATAGGTTACAGATAGAGCGGCAAATGGATTGATACCGGACGGGGTTTCCTTAGAGCAAATGTTATAAATTACATTTGAAAGGACAATTAGTACAATGGGCCAAATTAAAGAAGAACTCATAATTTACTCCTGAAACCGGGCTAAAATTAAAAAACAGCCAGTTTAGCCTGACTGCCGGTAGGTGCTCACCCGAATTTTTGTTATTGTAACAAAGCCTTTGATAATTTGCAAGATTTTTGCTATCGCAATTTGAACGGAGTATCGGTAAACCATCCGGTTTCCGGAAGACGGCATAGCACTCTTGTCCGCAAAATACCTTTGTTCCGATTCCGACAAATCATTGGTACAAACTGACGACACTTAGTGCCGATACCTGACAAGATTCTTCTTATGCCCGGGAATACATATTCCACAATAATTTCGGCCTTTGCTCATAATCATATCCCATACCTGAAATATCATTCCTTGCTGATTAAATGAATTGCATTTTGTTTTTGGCGCATCGAAGAGTATGGTATTTTCAGACTCTTTTTGTATCAATTCCGTCATGTCATCATACATAGTTAAAGCGACCCGTAGCACTGAACTGCCGGCACATGGCCAAAAACTCACGGCCTTGACAGCCTCCGGCACCCGGATTCCGTGCGCTTTCAGTGTATCTCAGACAGCAAGTGCCTGATATCATTCGCGCAGAAAAAGCTCCTGCAGGCATATGAGCCTGCAGGAGCCTCGCGATTCCGGTTTCTGATTTCAATTTCTGCTTTCAATTAGAACTTTTTTTCGGATTCGTCTTTTTGCGCTTTCTTAGAACCGCTGCAAACAATACAATTCCAGCTGCAAATGACATTATCATAAGCCACAGACTTGAATCCGAAGAATCTCCTGTCTTCGGTCCGTTCGTATGCTGACCGGTCGTGCCTCCGCCTGTCGAAGTCGAATTTGCTGCATTCACCGTCTTTGCCGATGTCGGATTTGCTGCATTCGCCGTCTTCGGCGATGTCGTAATCGTGCTCGTTGTTTTAGATGAGCCTGTACTACTCGTTATAGAACTCATTGCAGAACTCGTTGTAGAAGTTGTTGCAGAACTTGTTGCAGAACTTGTTGCAGAACTCGTTGTAGAACTCGTCTCGGACTTCTCGTCGGTCATCATCACCTTCTGGATTGCATTCTCAAGATCCGTCGCTGTCGATCCGGCCACAACTGCATTCACGGTAAATGTCACCGGTGCTGCCAGTTCATAACCGTTCGGTGCGGTTATTTCAACAAGTACATAAGTCTTTCCGGCTACCAGCACTCCCGAAATCAGCCTGGCTTCCTTTGCCGACGACGTCCAGTCCGTAACCACGGTCTTGCCGTCCGTATCCGTGATGCGAAGTACTGCGCCCCCGAGCAAGTTTCCGTCGGTATCCGTCTTCGAAACGCTTACCTGCGTCGACGTCTCCGATCCTGTGGAGGTATCGTCGCTGTTATTTGTCATCAGCGTCGTCCCTGTTCCGCCGGTTCCTGCCGTATCGATCAGCGTCAGCGCCACATCCCGGTACAGGAAGTTCAGATCTCCATCTGCTGCGCTTCCGCCAAAGCCAAAGACTATACGTACGTTTGGAAGGCTCACCCCTGCTGTAAATGTTTTCGTATAACTGCAGAAGCCGTTTGTGTCCGCATTTGCACTGTCATAGTGCAGCGTAGTCGGACCGTCTCCGAACACCGTCCAGCTTCCTCCATTCTCCTGTACGATATAGGCAAAACTGTTGTTGGATGTGCCTCCCATCTTATACTGGAAAGAGAGTTGGTACTGTTTATCCGCCGTCAGGGCGAAGTCACTGCTGACGATCTGCGGTGCGTACCACGCAGTACCACTGCTGATTCCGTTCAGGCTGAATATCCCGTCTGTGCTGGCAACCGAAAGCGTTTCTCCGGAGCCGCTGTCCCCGCTCCAGGTCGTCCCGGCATCTACCGGAGTCTGATCCACCTTCGGTACCAGACTGGCTTCCTTCAGAGTCACATTGTCTGCCTGCACGCTGCTGCCGTCTCCGAAGGTCAGCACCAGCGCCGCATTTGCAACCGGTTCCGTCAGTTCAAAGTTCCATGTGTAGTTTTTTACACCGTCCGCCGCGCTGTAAACGGCAGTTCCGGAAGAGACCTTAGCGCCAAGCTTCTCCTCTGTTCCGTTCACATCTACCTTGTAAATGGCGGCTTCCACGCTCGTATCTGCGCAGGCGTAAAGATCAAAGTTGAAAGTGTACTGATCCGCCGGCATATTGAGATCCGGCTGCCAGATCTGAGGACGGCTGCCTGCTGGTGCCGAAATCTGTGCCCGGCGCTCATAATACTTGATGCCGCCCGGAACCTGTTCATAATTTGATACAGACGCTACATCAACGACCTGAATATCCGTATCGGCCGCTTTCTCGGTTGTATAACGCGGGATGCTGACGGTTGTCTGCGCGCCTGCGCTCCAGTATCCAAAATGTCCGGTTCCCTCGTCAAATGTCCCGTTATAGATCAGGTTGCCGTCTGCCTGTGCTTCCTTCTCTTTTTCCTGATTGATCAGAGCCGGATCCACAATTTCCGCCCGGACATTTCCGATATAGACATTGCCGCTGCCTTTTGCACCAAGGTTAAACTCAATGCGGCAATTGTCAAATGTGTCAGTCTGATCCACCAGGAAGGAATAATGCGTCGATGCCGACTGCAGTTCAAAAGCTTTCAGACCGTAAGTACTCCAGCCTTTCCACTCTTTGGAATCACAGTTGACACTCTTCCCGATCAGTGCGCCGTCCGCATAAGCATCAAATGAGATCTGGTAGAGATATCCGGCCTCTGCATTGTAATGGCCGATCAGCTGCACCGAATAATCCTGCGAGCCGGGCGTTGTGACAGTGACCTTCTCCCAGTATTTGCCGTCCGAGCCGGTTACTGTGGAAGCCGCCGCGTCTTTCGCATCACTCTGGTAACTCAGATACCATTTCGCCGGGTCTGCGGTGCCGGCTTTCTCCAGCGCATTCACATTGCCGTCGGCAACATCATTTACAAGGTTGGTGTCTGTCATATCCGCAGTCTGATTGATGCCCGCATAAGACTTCCAGTCGCTCTTTCTGTCGCCGGAACCGGTTCTGACCACCTGCGCCGTATATCCTGCTGTTTTCTGGAACACGCGCACATAGTCCACGTACATATTCATGCTTCCCTGGAATGTCGCGGCATTCACTGTACCGCCAAACTGCCCGCTGTCCACCGCAAGATTCAGGATCATGTAGAAGGGCTGGTCAAACGGCGCATCGAAGGAAAGAGAGTCGGTTGCACCGGCAAAACTGCCTTCCCAGTCGGAGATCGTGTTGACTGCCGTGCCGTCATAGTACCATGTGATTTTTCCCGGCTGCCAGTCGACCGCATAAGTGTGGAACTTAGTATAATCCGCGCCAAGCGTGACATAACCGCTGCCCTTGTAGACGTGATCCGGCTTTCCCCAGTGAAGCGTTCCGCATGCAGTATTGTGCTTCCCTTCTGTAAATGCACCGCAGGTTTCCATGGCGTCGATCTCTCCGGATACCGGCCACCCGCCGTAGATATCCGTTGTTTCAGGCAGCATCCAGAATGCCGGCCAGGCTCCTTTGGTTGCCGGAAGCGCTATCCTTGCCTCCACGTATCCGTATGTTGTGGTAAATAATGCTTCCGTGTCTTTCGTTGTACGGATTCTTGCAGAGGTATAATTCTTTGAGTTCTCCGTTCCGTAAACATATCCTGAAGCCTCTGATTTTGCAGTTATGCGCAGAAGACCGTCGTTCTGACTGTCATTGTTCAGATCTTCATTCACACCGATGTTCGCAGAATTCGCCGTATAGCTTTCCAGCTCCCGGTTGCCCCAGCCCGGATTACCTGCTTCCGTAGTACCGTCTCCAAGCTGATAAGCCCATTTGGAGAGGTCAAGCCCCGTAGCAGTATCCGTCTGGTCTGTTCCGTAATTTCCGTCAAATTCGTCCGACCAGATCAGATCATATCCTGCTTTTGTTTTTCCCGGATCTGCTGTATCTCCCGTCGTATCGCTGAAATCATATTCCGGGCCGACCGAAGTATCTGTTGTGCCGCCGCCTGAACTGACCGGCTGAATCACCAGATTCTCAATTGTGACTGTACCGGACAGATCAGCGGCTTCACTTCCCGTTCTGCCAAATGCAATATAAAAAATATTGTTGCCCGGCGTTCCCGCTTCTGTCGTCTTCGCATACTGATACTGCGTGTCCGCCGTCAGTGTCACTGTCTCCGCGATCAGGCCGGTGTCATCCAGTTTGACAAAGATATTCTTATCAACGGTCGAAGTAATGTTAAAGGAAACCTGATATTGCGTGCCGGCAGTAAGCCCCAGGTTCTTCACCATATACTGGAGTGCCCATTCATTACTGCCGCCGGTTCCAAAATTGCTGACCGTAATGACTTCCTGTGCCGCATTGGCCGCAGTGCCATAAGCTGCCTGACTTCCGCCCCAGTCCGTTCCGACATAAAGTTCTTTGTCGGTTGATGTGCTTTGTAGGTCAATGTAGTCTGTCCCAGTCACTTCTGCCGGGGCCGCCTGGACGGTCAGCCCCCCTGCCGGCGCCAGCGAAAAAATCATTGCCAGAATCAGTACTGCAGTGATAACCTTTTGGAGTCTGTATTTCTGCTGCAAAAAAAAAGTATTCATACTTCTCCTTCCCGCCGCATTTTATGCGGCACCTTTGATGGTATTATCGTAATAAATATTCGTAAAGCAGGAAATACGCCAGTTTTTTTTCTGGTGTGATTTTTACATTTCCAGACAAAGAACCGGCAATATATGTCCATAAAAATACTGTGTAAAAGGACATAATCCTTTACACAGCATTTTGGTGTTATTTTCAGATATCAGGCTCATTAAAAATTGACCCTTTCACTGTCAAACAGCCCCTTACATTTCCGGAGGATTTATATCCCAAATCCATTCTGGCAGCAAGCACCTCCCAAACGACGTACCCATTGTGAGAATGCTTTGAAGCAACAAGCAACGGCTGCTCCTGATTATTTTCTTTGTAAAAACTGATGGCATTGCGGTCTTTAAGTAAATGCTGCGGATCACCATTTAATCTCATTTTTGCTTTTCGGCATATAACCAGGCACAGCAAACATACCCACCGCAAAAATAAAAATATAAAACCATATGCGAGACTCCGTCAAGGATGCAGTAACACAGCTGCTGCGATTCAACCATTTATGGCGAAAATCATCTGAAAGCGAAACGTAAATTGGCAAAAGCGATGCGTAAGTTGACCATAACGATGCGTAAATTGACCTGTAGCTTATGGTATGCTATAATCAATTCATAAAAAACAGATGTCGCAGGTATCGGGGAATGCGCCGATTGATGCGAAGCTGTCTTTCCTAAGGTACAGGCTGCAAAAGAAGGAGGACGGGACATGAGTCTTGAAAATGAAAAAAAAGACAGTCTTGAGAAGCTTACAGGTGCAGAACTTGCGGATGAAGATTTGGAAAATGTATCCGGAGGCACGATGGCGGTCAAACGCTCTTTTGCAACCGGAGTTGGCCATTGCAACATACCTGGCGGATCCATCAGATCCCAAAGCGCCAACAGCCGCAGGAATGATCACTCTCCGATTTGATTGTAGCAGAGACGGCTTTTCCAGGGATATCTGTAATTCGTGATTCATTGCAGAGAATCGGAACAATAATTAATATTCTATGTCGTATTGCAACTCCCTTAAAATCGATAATAACATATTTATTCTCTATAGACACTGGTAAACTTGCCATATACCTTCGGTTTCATGTCATTTTCTTCTTCTCTCCTGTTCCTTCTTCGATGACTTTTATTCCTTCCGGTACTTCAAGACTTATAGAAACCTTTCCTTTTTCCCTGGAAGCAGAAAAATGTATAAGTCCTCTGGATGTCGGAAAACTTCCGAAAAGATTATCCAGTCTTCCGAGCCATGGCATGACTGTGTATTTCCCAGGTTCACCCGGAACCTGATGCATGCCTGCATAACAATGAAAAAGCTCATAAATCGGAAGTGCGGACCAGCCATGGCACTCGCTTCGTGAATGAACCGGAGTTTCAGGTACTGTGGTACAGTGTTCTTCCGTCAGATCAATAAAAAGCTGCAGCTGCCTCTCCGTCAGTTCATAGCAGCCTGTTTTTTCGCAGGCGCGGAAAAATTCGAAACTGGTTGAAAAGGTACACTTCAGGACATCTTCGCTCTCCACGCTGTTTCTAAGCGCTGTTACAGCTTCATTTCCAGAAATTGCACCGGCAAGAACAGCCCAGCTCTGCGTTCCCTGGTAAAATTCCGGATAAGACGGCCCCTCGCGGAACATTCCTCTTATTCCATCAAAGCAATACTTTCTGACTGCCTGAAGTAAAGTCTCTTTCTGCACACGATATTCTTTTGCTTCGGCCTGGAATCCCGCCAGCTCGCCGATTCGTGCCGTATCCTCAAGAGCACAGGCCAGCATCAGGCTCATAACCGTTGAAGGGCCTTTTTTCAATGCGCCGGGCTGACCGCTGTTTTCGTTCCATGCACTCTGCCAGTCGACAAAGTCCCAGAATCCTGTAGCCCCCAGAAGACCTGTATTTGTGTCAATGCAACGCCGGAAAGCTTCGAGAATTGTGCGGCAGTCAAAATAATAACGGCGGAGGATTTTAATATCTCCGGTATGTTCCCAGTATTCAAGCAGCATACAAATCTTCGAGTGCCTTGTGAGAAAGAGCCGTATCATTTGAAATCGTATAAGTAAAAAGCGCCTGCAGACGGGTATCCATCGGATATTGCATCTGTTCATAATAGGGACAGTCCATATAGGCGTCTGTCATACAATTCTGCAGGGTTCGCAGGCAGATCTCATAAAGCTGCCCCACCCATGGCGTACAGGAGGAAATCTTCTCCTCTTTTAATCGTTGCTAAAAGCTTTAGCTCAACACCTTTTGTGCCTCAATTTCAACTGTAATCCTTATAATTTGTTCCGTCAGCCGCGCTTCTGCCTGACTTCGTCCAGAATGGATCCTAAGCTTCCGCGAAGATATCTTTCCTCAATCTTTGGCCATGCGCTGCCAAAAGCAAGCAGTTCTCCTCCCGCCACTGTGCGCAGCATCATTCAGCTAAGATTTCATTCTTTTGGGAGAGACTGCTTTTTACTGTCAGGATACTGCCTGAATCATTGAATATATCGCATCACATTGCAATCTTCAGCAGATATGGGACTGCAGCATCAAAGTATCCGGGCAGAAGGTCAAGCATAGAAATGTGTGCGCCGATAACTTCAAATCCCATTTCTCTGACCCCTGCTATCTTCTCGTGTGCTTCCGATCCTAACCAGAAGGCCTGCTCAAATCCACTTTTCTTCAGCCCTGCAATCACCTGTTCTTTCGGAATATTGTACGCTTCATCCGCGATGATGCATGGCTCAACAGTTGTATAACCTATCGTTCTAAGTGATTGAAATGTTCCTGGGAAATCCTCGTGCAGACATGAGGCCAGGCCAAATGTATTTACACCAATCTTCATGTTCTAATTACTCCTTTATTATTGTATCAGGTTACGGTCGAATTGAAGAACTCCGTGCCTCCGGCACCGATGAAAATTATTATAATATTTTGCTGTTCCGCATCTTATCCTCGAAACTAAAATTTCAGTTTTACACATTAACCCCAATCACTGGCTTGTACAGCATATCTGTACAGACTGAATCAGTTGGATTAGTATATTTATTTCATATGTATCACGCCTGGATCAAACTTGCTGCAATCTGATACAGAAGTAAGGCACATGACATCTTTCAGTTCAACCGCCATATTCCTAAATCCATTGACAACACCATTTTTTCCTTCTACGCGAAGTGCCGGGACAAATGCATTTCCAACGCATACTGCATCTGCACCGAGAGCCAGTGCTTTGTATGCATCCATACCGGAGCTTATGCCGCAATCAACGAAAATCAGCATATCGCGGTCCACTGCTTTACGGATATCCTGAAGCAGCATTGCCGGCGGTACAGCGTATTTCATACGACCTCCATGATGAGATACGACAATGGCATCTATACCGATTTCTTTACATACTAAAGCATCATGAACAGATAGAATTCCCTTTATGATAAATGGAAGGGCCGTAGCACGAGTCTTTTTTATCAAGTGTCATCAACCGGCTGGATACCGTATGAATGCGGTCATCCAGAAGATACTGTATGAGATCCATCTTATGTACGCCAAGATCTGCCATGGCACCCATAGAAGCGATTTTTTTATCAAACTGTCTTTTTAGCCGCTTCAAGCATCCGCCTGCAGTCTTCAAGGTTCGTTGCCATCGGCTTCTCACATAAAACATGCTTACCGGCTTCCAATGCTTTGATAGTTATTTCCGCATGCACCTGATTCGAAGCGCAGACACTGACCGCATCAATAACGGGCTCTGCAAGCAGTTCATCCAGGGAACCATATACCCTGCCGCCATACTTTTCTGACAGTTTTTGTGCACCGCTTTCCCGCGTCTTGATGAATGAAGCTGAGCTGCTCTCCTGTATTCGGAATGGACAAATTGACCCGGCACGGATCAACTGCCTGAAAGACAGCATTGAGCCTGCAGACTATACCGATGGAGATCCTCTTCAGAATGCAAAATATGCCCTGACTTCCTTTGCCTCAAGAGCATCCATGACAGCAATAGAAGCCGGTCTTCCGGTTCGGATCTCACGGACGATCGAGCTTCAGTTTATCCGCATGCTTTCCAAATGTCGGAAATTGACAGAAGTATCAGATCTTTTCTCCATGCTGCTGCTGGAATATGGTTCGAGAGTCCACCAGTGTAAAGAAAATCCGGAGCTTTCAGAAAGCACCCTTCTGGTTCAGGATTATGTCCGTTCCAATCTGACGAATCCGATCTCTCTTGCTGACCTTGCAAAAAGATTCGGTTATACGGAGTATTATCTCTCCAGAAAATTCAATCAGGAGACCGGGGTCCGGATTTCAGACTACCTTAACGGGGAACGCATCGAATATGCAAAAAATCTCCTGCTGAATACAGATGTATCCATACAGGAGATTTCACAGATTTTACAATATGGAAATTTCAGTTATTTCGGACAGCTCTTCCGGAAACTGACCGGACAGACGCCGCAGGAATACAGACAAAGTCCTAAGAAACCAGTGGAGAACAATTAACCTTTCGACCGAACAGCGGCTTGATCAAGTAAACAATTAACCTTTCTTTCTCAGCTTTCTCCGATAATACGCAGGGATCAGAAGAACCATCAGAAAAATGGCAAAGACCGCGCCAATAATCAAAAGCCACGTCACACGCGCTTCGCCCGAAAAGGCTCTGACAGATTTGGTATTATTTTCCTCTTCCGGTTCATAGGTTGTCCTGACGCCTCGAATAAGCAGCCGGTGTGAGTTAATCCCATAAGGAGTACACGTCACCAGCGTCACACAATCAATGTCAGGAAATATGCCCAGCTGCGTTACATCTCCAGGAAGAACCGTCGAAATCTGATCTACCATATAGGCAAGAGTCCGCCCGAATACATGCAGGTAAAATTTGTCGCCTGTTTTTAGCTGGTCCAGATCCGTAAACAATTTGGAAGTGGGCAATCCTCTGTGGCCAGTCAATACCGCATGCGTATTTTTTCCGCCGACGGGAAGAGAACTTCCTTCCATATGGCCGCACGCATTTGCAAGCGTATCCTCCGCGGTTCCGTGCCGGATCGGAATTGTGATGTCGATGCATGGGATTGATAAGTAACCCATTATACCGTCTTCATCCAGCTCAGAAGAATATAGTCCGGACAGCTCCGAACTATATCCGCCAAATACCGTTCCGTTTTCTTCCCATAGCTTCCTGTTGAACTTTTCAGCTTCTTCTGTCACAGAATCTGCATCCGTGTCGGTCATGTCTCCGATCGTTTCCTGATAATTTTCTACCACACGGCTCTGATTTTTTTGATTCAAATATCCGGATATAAACGGATAGCAAAGAATCGCGATACCAAGCATCAGGACAGGAATTATGAGCAGCTTCAATTGACGACGTTTTTTCTTTCCGCTCATGACTTGTTCCGGCCTTCCCTTTTCCGACGATAATGGCGCGGTACCAGAATCACAATCATAAGGGCGAGAACGGCTCCCAGG
The DNA here is from genome assembly GCA_002316215.1 of Lachnospiraceae bacterium UBA1066. Lineage (GTDB taxonomy): Bacteria > Bacillota > Clostridia > Lachnospirales > Lachnospiraceae > Chordicoccus. The sequence continues at coordinate 14,002 of DCDB01000274.1, forward strand.
GCCAGGAGGCCAAATGAAACCCACTCTGTCCATGAAGTTTTCGCCAGTACGGTTGTGCTTTTTTCTTCTTCCGCGATATACGGAACCCGCCGGGCATGCACCAGAAGCCGGTGGCTGTTGATTCCGTACGGCGTACAGGTGATTAACGTAATCCGATCCTCTCCTGGAACGACGTTCAGGCTCTGCGTTTCTTCCGGAAGTAAAGTCTCTATTTTGTCAACTTCATACGCCAGCGTGTCTCCCAGAACATGCAGATAAATTTGATCGCCGATACTCATTAGGTTCAAGTTGCTGAATAAGACAGAAGACGGCAGGCCGCGATGCCCGGTGAGGACGCAGTGCGTGTTTTCTCCCCCCACCGGAAGAGATGTGGATTCCAAATGGCCGGCCGCATTTTGAAGTACCTCGTCAGACGTTCCGTGCCGTATCGGCAGCGTTTCTCCGATCACGGGAATGTTGAGATAGCCCATGACGCCGTCGCCGTCGAAATCCAGTTCTTTCCAGTATAACTTGTCCAGAGATTCACCGATCGTACTGAATTTCCCGTTATTTTCTTCGTAGAGCTCCTGATTGAACTCCTCTGCGCTTTTCTTTGCCGCATCAAGAGTTTCCCGGCCGCCTCTGCTTGCATTTTGGCGGTAGTTTTCCACAACGATACTCTGATTGTGATCATTAAGTTCTCTTGCAACGTAAGGGTAAAGGAGCACGGAGACACCAGCCAAAAAAAGTAAAAGAAGAATGATATCTTTCCATCTTTTTCGCATCGCATCTCCCTGCTTCTCTTGGTATCGGCATCTCTCTTTCTCAAGAGAGACGCCGACATAGAATCATTTTATTCCTGGCTGTATTTTTCTTTGGATTTCTTTATGACAAATATGGCCACGCAGCCCAGGATCACGATAAGTCCGATCACTGTGAAAATAATGGTGCCAACGCTGCCGGTGGAGGGAAGGGTAATACCCGACTTATCTTCGATGCCGAAGTTAAGCTTACCGGTCGATCCGACAACACTCTGGCTGGAGATCGTCGTGTCTGCAAGAGCGCCGGTCTTCTGGCCGGTAGTTGCATCAACTACAGCTGTCAGCGTGATGGAAATGTCGCTGACCTTGGAATAGCCTTGAGGAGCCTCAGTCTCGGACAGCGTGTAGGTACCTTCATCCAGACCGGTCATCCACAAGTTAGTAGCTTTTACATTACTGGAATTGCCACCGGTGATCAGCGCGCTCGTCACAATCTGAGTGCCGATTTTAGCATAAACCGTTGTAGTTCCAGCTTCTGCTGCCGTCGTGCAGGCTGCGTCCGTGTAATAAGTAATTCCGGAAGCCGGTGTGGCGGAGAAATAGGTGTAGTGGCCGTCTGTACCCGGTATAAACCAGAGTACGCTGCCGGCGCTATTCTTAAGCTGGAATTTGGCGCCAGCCAGTTCTTTAGCGACATTCTCATTCCCGATTTTATCAGTATAATACTTGTCCAGATTCACTTCATAGGTGAAGGTTTTGGTGTTGTCGGTCAGTGTACCGATATCGTCGGTGTTAGCCGGATTGCGGGAATACTGGTATGTAACACTGTTGGGGTTCCCGGCAGTGCCGCCGATCACTGCGTCAGCGGTGAGCTTTGCGTTATAAAGGAATATGAACTGTTTATACTTTGCGCTTAAGGCCGTGGTGGCTTTCTTAGTGTTCGTATCGTAGGTCCCGGTTACGACGTCGCTAAAGTTTGCACTATTCAATGCGGTTGTAAAAGACGTGTTGCCGGCTCCCGGCGTTGTTGTGAACCATGAGGTAGCATTGACGGCGCCGTTTATTAATGCAAGCTCCGTGGCAGTCTCGTTGCCCGTCAGCGTGCCTGTGTAGGTGTTGGGGATAGCATACACCGTCATGCTGTCGTCAACATAGGTCTGGTTGGTCAGCGTATCACTGATCTGCAGTTTTATCTTTGTGGTGTCCAAAGTCTGACCTGCGGCAACATTCCACTGAGGAGCGCCAATAGCGACTTTGTAATTCAGGGTCTGATTGATAAACTGATCCGCCGTCTTACCGTAGTTCGTGTCTTCCGCTGCCTTGACGGTCTTTACGATGTCTACTGTTTTGTTCTTCGCATTGGCCGTAACGTCGGCGTACCAGCCATTGTCATTAAACGGAACCGTTACGAGCATTGGCACAATGGCGGTATACTGTCCATTTGCATCACCGGAAGTGCCCTGAACGATGTAGTACGTGCCCATGTCCATGTTGCTGAATGTCACAGAACCGGCTGTTGCAGCCGGAGTCGTAACCGGGGTAATACCGGACAGGTCAGCGGATGCCAGAGCGTTCATCAGCGTAGAAAGATAGGTCGTAGAGGCCTTGTACGCATTACTCAGATCGTCAATAGAATTAATGCCCAGAGTTGTCCAAACAGCGCTGAAATTCGAATTAAGAGCTACGGACGCTACTGTACCGTTTTCATTCAGCGTGATGTCGATAAGTCTATAGGCTTTCAGCGTAGCGTTCGCGTTGACATTGTTCACGGTAATATTCGCTTTGGCAGTTGTTCCGCCTGCCGTAATTGCAGTAGCGCTGCCCGCCTTGGCAAGCTGCAGGGCCGCGTAGATTGAGTCCGCTGAATTGTTGTTAACATTTAAATCAATTTCCTCTGCCATGACTGGAACAGCCATTGTCATCATCATAACAACTGAAAGTGCCATCGCCAAAAATTTCCTAATTCGTTTTTTCATGGTACTCCTTCTTTCTTTTTTTTATGATTTTTTTGTATAGTTGCCATGCAAAATCCTTATCTTGCTATCACACCTCCTTTACCGGCCGGCTGCGGCACCGTGCCATACGTTCCCCGGTTCCCGCCATAACCGGGACTGCACACTTCCTGCTTCGAAGAGCAAACAGCACCGCTGCGGCAAGCATCACCAAAAATCCGATGTGGTATCCCCACCAAAGGCCGCTGCCGGTACTGGGGAGAAGAATGTTGATAATCCTTTCATAGTGATTCGTCACCGTTACAGCTGCTCCTGCTCCCGGTAAAACGCCTGTTGCAGGCGTGGCGCTCGTATTTGTAAATCCTGAGGGTATATTCTGCTCTGTGACGCGATACAGCGCCCCCAGAGGCAAATTATTGAAGACTGCCGTCTCCTCAGCCGTCAGGGTAAATGTACCGGCTGCGCCGGTTCTTAGTATACGATTGCCGACGGAATAGAGCCGATTTGCAAATGGTGTATAAGTAATGTTGCCCGTCGCATCCGCTGTACCCGTCTCCAGCAGGAACGTAAACACTGCGTCGGCCGGCGCGTGATCTCCGGTCACATGCTTAGTCACGGCAAGTACTCTGTTTATTCTGTAGTCATTTTCAAACGTCAGTGTCGGCGCTGTATCCGTCACAGTTCCCGTGTAGCCGAGCGGATCAGCCGGGGTGGTCTGCGTATAGCCCAGCTTATACGTTTCCTTTACGTTGTACGCCGTACCCGCCGGAATGCCGTAAAACAGCGCCTGCTGCTTTGATGTGATCGTGAATTGTCCGTTTGCGTCGGTCGTACCCTCGCCAGTACGGGTGCCGTTTGCGTCATACAGCCAATAGCTTTGATTCGGCGCCAGTGTTCCGTTCAGCATCAGGGTGAAGGTGAACGCATCGTTTTCCGGCGGCGTGTCGCCGGTCGTGGAGATCACATTCTTTCGGACCAGAAACGCGGCCTGCGCATTGGTGAACGCTGCAGTAACACCGCTTGAGCTCGTTGTTCCTGCAGTGTCTGACGACGACGCCAGCCAGTAATCGTGCGCCGGAGCGTCTGCGGCCGTCACGTCGACATAGGTGCCGTCCGCCTTTTGCAGGACTTCGTGCACCTCATAATCGACAGCAGCCGGTACATCGGAGAACACGGCGTATTGTCCCGCCTTAAGAGAAAATACGCCCAGCGAGTTGGTGTGGCCGGTCGTGCTTACGACCATACCTTTGCTGTCATAAACGGTAAAGTCTTTCATCGCGTAGTCGGTACCGGCCACGGAAATGCGGAACAGATAGCTTGTGTCATCCGGTATCGCCAGACCGGACGGCAAGGACATTGCCTTGCGCACCGTGATGGAACCAGCTTTATTCCCGTATGTGTTTACAAATTTTTCGCTGGCCCCTGTACTCGGCATGATTCCCTGGATATCTGTCCCTGCGGCAGGCTCCACCTGCTGCCATCCGTCGAGCGGCATTTCCCTGATTTCGTACTTTTTGCCTGTGCCAAGATATTTGAACACCGCGTACTGCCTGCCCGTCAGGGTGAATTCACCATACTCGTCCGTCGTCCAGGGCAGTCTGACCGACACGCCGTTTACAGTCTGATCATTGAACACCTCTGCGCCAGTATCACTTCTATAAAGCCTGTATTCCTCATTGGCGTAAGGCGCGTCATCCACAGTGAGCTTAAATGTGAAATTAGTCGTATATATATCGCCGGAAAGAACGGATTTGCTTATCTTCAGGTCCGGTGAATTGTGATAGGTGTTCGTATAGGTCAGTCCGTTGGTAATTCCACCGTAGATCCAGCCTGTTCTCTCTGTCATCTGAAGCTGCAGATATACCTGGTCTACAGGCGTATAAATATCAAGGGTACTTCCGTCTGCAGCTACCGCCGTTGTATAGCCGTTCGCTGGCGTCTCGTCGACGCGGTATATCGTTCCTCCCCTGTCAACATCTGAATATGAATAGTTAAAGCCGGAACCGGTAGGATCCATATTTTCAAATTTGGCGTATTGTCCGGCCTTAAGGGTGAACACACCGCTGTCATCCGTGCGATACGGTCCGCCGTCAGTGATCTGCGTATCGTCAGACGTATCGTCCGGCGTGCCATTGTCGTTCCACAGTGTATAAGCCTGCCCTGCTACGATCGTTTTCGACGATATGACAGGATGTTCTGCGACCCAATCGTACTTACTGAGCGTAAATGAAAACACAGTCTCGGGCGCTGATTGTCCTGACACCTGTTTGGCAACCGTAAAGCTTGCCTTTTTGGGCGGTAACAGGGAATTATCAATATCACCATACTCATATCCGATAAAAGTGCCATATGCCGGATCCGTCTGCTCCGCTACCTCCACAAGTTTATACTGGCTCTGGTTCCCACCGCTGTCGATCCCGTTCAGTGGATCATTCGTCTCTATTCCGATCTGTGGTATAACCACATAGCCTGCCTCAGTAGTGGAAGTTGTTGACGTAACATGTTTTACAGACTTTGTCACAATGTATCCGTTGGCATCCGAATAACCTGCTATGTTATACCTGTTTGCACTGGTACTTACATCATACCAGGCTACGCCCACCGCAGGGACCCATCCGCCTGAACCATTATTTTGCAGCAGCTGGAAGGTAATGTTTTTGTCCACGGTAGCCAGTGCCGCTGTTTGTGCTGCAAAGCTATAGTCATCGGTACTTGTTGAGATTCCCGTGCTGCTGTTTATTTCATAGACAACCTTGTTCCCCAGAGCACCTTGTTTTTGTACACCGTTTTGCGTGTAGTAAAACAAGATATGTTTGTATGTCGTCTGAAGATTTTTACTGCCTTCATTGACGATATTGGTATAGCTTGTGTTGGCATTACCACTCAGCGTTCCTGTTGTTATCTCACTGACCGGGTTTTCAAGCACCCAGGACACAGAGACCTGTTTCAGAACTCCGCTCACCGGGTCGTTATAGGATAAGGTGTTCCCACGCAGAGTGTGAACGTTTGTGTACTCTGTAACACGATAATCCCATCCTGCATTCAGATTCAGCAAAGTCGCCGTTTCTCCCGGATAGAGCGGAATAATGCCCGGGACATTGCTGTTATTGTAAAATCCTGTGTAACTCAGCTTATCCCCGGATGAAATATACCATGTATGCGCATAGTATTTCGTTCCGCCCGCGTACATACGGTTCGGCACTACATAATTGCCAGTGTACGGCACATAGCCGTTTCCGTCGTGTTTATCCACCTCCGCGCGGAAGAGACTGGTCAGTGACGAAGGGTATGCACCATTCAGATATTCGTCGGCAATGCTGTCACTCGAACTGCTGACCTTCCCATTGGTTCCATAATTATTATGATAGGCCAGGATCGCCTGCCAGACATCGGCCGTTATCCCTGCGCCCGGCTTTACGCTTTTCGTAATGCTGAGAGTATTGGGCAGTGTATCTCTGTAATTAACATAGGACGCAGTGGTCGCAGTACCAGTATCCGTTATAGTCCCTGTGGTATTGTCCGGGGTCTGGATATAATCCGGATCCGCGGCTTCGACCACGCGATAGGCGGTGCCTATCTTCACATCGTCGAAATGCGCTGTCTGTCCGTGTTTCAGAGTAAAAGTACCCGTACTGCTGGTCGTACCGCTGCTGGTGGTGCCGTCCGCGTTTTTGAGAGTGTATGTTTTGTTCGCGTAAGGCTCAAGGTCCGACGCCACGTTATCCCCCGTACTGTCCACGTACAGCGTAAAGGTAAACGGATGCTGAGCTGCGGTACTTATTTCCGAGCTCGGACATACTACCGTTTTTTTAACCTCCAGCGCTGTCGTCTGATCTGTATTTAAATAAGTAGCGCTGGCATCAGAAGCATAAGTCGGTGTCTTACCGGAGACCTCGCCGCTGCCCTTATATCTCTGCTGCTGAACAGCTGTCAGTGCCTCCGTGAAGCGGTAAGCGGTATTCCCGGCTATATGAGTTAATTTTACTGTCTGGCCGGCAGTCAGTGAAAAGCCGCCCTGATCATCGGTCGTGCCCGTGCCGGTCTGATTGCCCGACGCGTCAAGCAGCACATAATTCTTATTTGCCCAGGGTTCGCTGTCGGCTGCTGTACCGTCCGCGTTTTGATCCACATAAATATGAAAGACAAAAGTCTCGTTTGATGTCAGAGTTTTCCCATCCAGATCCTTGACTGTTTTAGTGAGGTCAATATCTTTCCAGTTATAGCTGTTCTGGATTACAGCAGAAGCGTAGGGCGCTGTCGCCGTACCTGACACCGTGTCCTGCACCGGCGTATAATCCGCTGCCGCGCTCATGCCTGTCTCTGTAAACTTGTAAGTGTCCCCGCTGTTTTGTACGACACAGATGCGCTGTCCGGCCTTCAGTGTAAACCGCCCATTCGTATCAGTCGTCAGTGTATTCAGGATAGTCTGGTCCTTATCCATAGATACCGCAGGATCCACGATATAATAGGTATGTTCCCTGGCAAGCTCACCATTGAGATACATTTCAAAGGTAAAGGTGTCATCCGCGTTGGTGCCGGAGGTAGCATACAGAACATTCTTTTCAAAGTAGGTCAGCGGGTGATAGGTATTCGTAAACTGCGCGGCTGATTCAGCCGTATCCGACAAGGTTCCTTCCGCTCCGGAAGACTCACTTGTCCAGAAGATTCCAGTGTCCTCGGTAACCTTATAGCTCGTTCCGGCAGGGAGACCATCAAACTCCGCTTTCTGCCCCTTTTTCAGCTTCAGTATGCCGCTGCCGTCCGTGCCCCGGATCTGCCCGTCCGACACCAGCTGATATACATTGTTCGCGTCCTTTTCATACAGCTTGTACTGGCGATCTGCGTAAGGCTTGCCGTCCACGGTGACAGTGAAGGAAAAAGTACTGTTCGGCGCGTCTGTGCCAAGCACATCTGCTTTTTCGACTGACAGCTGCGCAGGCTTGTATAGTTTGATTGATGTTGAGTTGCCGATCGTCGTATCCGAACTTGCGGTGCCTGTACTTGCCTGGGATACTGTGGCAAAGTACGCCGGGTTGTTATAGGCATAGGTTGCCGGGGAGTTCGGGTCCATGGCCGAACTGTTGCCGGAAGCATTGTTCTGCATACCAGCCGGCGCGCGCATGGTTATCGTGAAAGTGAGAGCACCGTTTTCAGCCATCGTATAAGGGGTGCCGTTGGTTTGAGTGGTCAGGTCGTAAGCCACTGCCTTTATATTGGCCGGATCCCCGATATAATCCGTGAAAAGTGTCCACCCGGAGCCGGCGGCGGTGAGATAATTCGTGATCGTAGCCGGCGCAGAATTATATGTCGCAGCGGGATAGGCGATATCCCGGTTCGTGGCATAGTACACCTTGACATCGATCCCCAGGGCCTTCAGCGCATCCACATTAGTAGATACGAACGTGCCGTACCAGCAGTTGCTCTCGAAAACGTGCGCATCATTTGCCGCCCTGGAGGGAATTGAATTCTCAAGCCTGTCGATAAGAACAATGTTGCCTGCTGTATTGCTGCCGGTGTTCATCGATACCGTATAGGTGTACGTCTTGCCCAGTTCTACACCGCTCGCGTCGACCTCCGGCGCACCGTATGTGTTCGCGTCCTCCTTGACGAGTTTGCTTATGCCAGTTGATGCCGCCATGGCGGAATCAAGCCGTACCGCGTAAGTCGCGTAGATCACATTTTTTTCCGTTGTATCATTATCGCCGTCAAGGTCGGACAGATACGAAGTTTCGGTACCGGGGATATCCGTTGAAGAAGGAGCCCCGCTGCCGTTATCTGCAAAAGCCGTGCCTTTCATCGCGTCCGGTGTCTGGAAAGCCGCGGTATTCGGCGCATTATTGCATGACGGATAATCTGACCACTTGTAGTAGGCTCCGAAGTTTACCCCCCAGTTGGATGTCCAGCTTTTTGTATCAAAGTGATAGAGCGCGCTGTTTTCTCCTGCATAGGTAATGGTAAAAGTGACCAGCTGTCTTCCGCTTCCCTTATAATCTGCTGTAACGCTGGTGGATACCGATACACCGTCTGTCAGCCATGATCCTATATCCGATTCGCCGATGCCGATAAGGTACACGCCATCTTTATCGAGCCTGCCTGCTGTTACCGGTTTGGACGGGTCGAAGCGTATCCCCTGCGGTAAAAGATCATAGATCGTGACCGTATTCCTGTCGGCTGTTATCCCGTTGTCCAGAAGCACATTCACTCCGTCCTGGCTGTAAACGGAATAACCATCTGCGGCACCGATCTGATACGTCAGGTCGACACGGCCAAGTGAGAGATTATTTCTCGCCGTGCCGTATTTGGCGATACTATTTATTCCTTTGAGATCTGTCAGAATTGCGGAAGCGCTTCTACGCTGCAAAATGGTGTTGTACAGATGCAGCGTTTCCGTTTCCAGTCCAAGACTGCTGAATGCATCATACAGTTCGCCGCTCTTAGTATTATCATCGCTTGAACTTATGCCCTGAAGATACTCACCGGGACGCGCAGTAGCTGTAGCATACCTGCCGCCAAGGTTCTGCACCGTAAGCTGGGTAGCATTTGGATCTGCAAGCAGCTGTGCCACCCTTGGTGAATCTTTTCTCAGCGCGGTATTAATTGTCATATAGCATTGTGTCTCATAATCATTCCCGCTGTGCTCCACCTTGATACGATAGATACCCTTATCGATCCACTCCTGCGGCAGTTGGTATTCATTTATAAGATACTTACTAATCTGGGTATAGGGGACATCTGCTACATGCTGCCAGGTGTCAGTTTTCCCGGGTTCCGCCGTCATGACCCATATCGAGCTGTCCAGGCCTTCCGACTGGAGCGGTGTCTGATTCTCATAAATGTTGATCCCATAATCTAGTACTGTTATACTTACAGAAGTATAGTAGTAATCCTGGTAGTTCATCTCAACGTAATCATGAGCATTTGATTTTATATACTGGATATCATCAACTGTATCAAGCGTGTAAGTGTAATCCGCGGAATGATCCGTTCTCGTGCCATCCCCGTTTGGAGTATAGATCAGGTCGTATCCACGTATGTTTGCACGTACCAGCCAGTCATGCGGCAGTACGGTATCCTCGCCTGCTATCTGATTTTTTTTATAAACAGCCAGCCAGGAAGGCTCCGTAACCGGGTCTACCTGACCAGAATAATACTTTTCTACATGGCCAGTATCACCGCCATATAACCAGTTGTATGCTTCCCAATTCCAGGTAGCGCTGTCACTTTTCGTCCTGGCGATATTGTCATCCACGCCGGTCAGCGTAACACTGATGGAGTTGTTTACCTGGTTATCATGGTTTACTCCGGCTTTGCCCGTTGCCGGATCGAGCGGATACGCGACAAGGGAATATACATAGATCTTTCCTGAAGTGTTGGCGGGGAAAAGCTGGCCAAGACCGTACAGAGCCTGATTCGTTACGGTGATGGTATCACCGGGAGTATTATATTGCTTAGAGCCATAAATGGTATCATTTTCTTTAATATACTGGCCGATCACCGTACCGCCCGCGTCCGGCGTATCTTTAATGGTCAGATTCCATGGCTGATCCGCTACGCCCTGGATCTCCGTACGCCAAAGCACATAATGATTGTTCGTGAAGTCGGCTGTAAACCCTGCCGGCAGCGCATTGCCCATCGCTGTTTCAATCTGACTCTGCGTGTACAGCTCAGGGTAGATCACGGAGCCGTTCTCTTCGTACGCGACCTTGTCGGTCACACTCAACTCTGTCTTTGTATCAATGCTGCCGGTGAGAGTGATATCTGCGTTGCCGTCCACACCCTTGACCGTGATATCCGGCTGAATGGTCCAGTGCGTACCGGCCGCGCCTATGCTGCTGTCCACACTCGCCATGTCGTCGATGGCGTAAAAAATCTGCAGCAGGTTGTTGCTGCCGGAGATAATGGGCTTATAGTTCGTAATGACAAGCTCATTCGTGTTGGTGTCGATAGTGTAGTTGAAGGAGCTGGAGCTGCTGGTGGCCGGGGCTTCCGGCACGCCGATATCCGAAGGCGTCACAGGATTGCCATATCTGTCATTGTAGATGGAGTAAGGAACCCGGATGACTACCTCGCCGACAGCGTAATCGGTGTCGTTATGGAAATCAAGCTGGTACTTGATCGTCTGTTTTACCCAATCCATATTGCCGATCAGATCCTGAACGGTATCTGTCTTCGTGGTTGCCAGGTTGTTTGCGTACAGCACATAATACGCATTGAAGCGGTAATCGCTGCTGCCTACCAATTGCGGCTCGAGTGCAAACATCATACTTGCAGCATCTGATGCGGGCGCAGAAGTTTCTTCATGTGCACCTTTTATAGTGTATCCGAGCGCATTTTCCACCGTGGATGTCTGTTCATCCGGGAACTCCAGAGCGACTGCCTTCTCTTCCACTATTTTTGTTTGCGCTTCATCAATGTTATTCTGCAGATTGGAATCTGACGCAAGTGCCTCAGATTTCTCTGTTCCTGTCTGCGCTTCATCAGAGTTATTCTGCAGGCTGGGATCTGATGCGGATGTCTCAGATTCCTGTATTTTTGTCTGACTTTCATCAATATTACCTTGCGGGCTGGATTCCGACGCAGGTGCCTTCGTTATCGCAGCCGATTCATCAGTTGCAGATTCTGAGGAATCAGAAGCAGAAGACGACTCCGTCTGAGGAGAAGTGGTAATGTCCGTGGTCGTCTCAGAAGAAGGGGTAGTGCCCGTGGCCGTCTCAGAAGAAAGGGGAGTGCCCGTGGCCGCCTCAGAAGGAAGGGGAGTGCCCGTGGCCGTCTCAGAAGAAGGGGTAGTGCCTGTGGCCGTCTCAGGAGAAGCGGCAATGCCTGCCGTTGTCTCATCCTCATAGCAGGCGTCCGTATGCGTATGTTCTTCTTTACCGCACGTCAGCGTATAACAGCTTGCGTCATGGACGTGCGCCGGGTCGGTGTTTGTGCAGGTCAGCGTATAGCAGGCATCCGTGTGCGTATGTTCTTCTTTGCCACAGATCAGAACTTTTTGCGCATCCGATGTCTCCTGTGCCCAAACGTTTCCAATCGCAGGAAAGAACATGGCGGCAAAAACCGCAACGCAGCAAATAACCGCCAATACGCGCTGCCACCACTTTTTTGTAGAATACCTACTGCGTTTCCCCTTCATCATGCATCCCTCCTAATGTTCTATATCCGTGCCCGCAAATGGCAAAGTGCAGCTTTCAAAATTCGATTTCTTTTGTCGCCGTTCCAAAGTCTTCATCCCGGGAATCAAAGAAATTACCCCGATTGTCCTCAGAACGAAATATTCATCCAATCTAAGAACCAGGGAATCATGCCTTTTCCAATTTTGCTGTAGAGTATTGGTCTTTTGGAACAAATCAAATCTAATTCCTTAAGATTCGGCTTTCTTATACATTCATTATGTATATAACATCAATTACAAAAAATTTGGGTCGGATGTTGTGAACAGTAAAATATCTGTAGAAAATAGTGATCTTTGCAGTCTTTTACCAAAATTGAAATATGTTGCTTTCGGGAAATAGAATATGTAAGGCTGCTGCAAAATTATTAAATGAAAACATCCCCCTCATCGCCAATATAATTGAGCAGTGAGAGGGATGTTCTCTGGAATCCCGTTCCGTGGATAACGGCTTCATTTTTTATTTTTCCAACTGTGATATAGCTTCGGCACCAGATTTCTTCCTTTGCAGACGAAGTGACGTCCCGCGTTCTTCCTGCGCCATTTGTTGACCGGTGCCCGGCTCAGACTTAATCTTTACTTATCATCATTGATTTGTTTCCTGGATTTGTTTCTGTGGGCTGTAATCGCTAATACTGCTATTATAAAAGCAGATAACGATAACAGGATTATCCAAATTGATATCTGGCTGACATCTCCGGTCTTCGCAAAGCCACTGGTCGATATGGACAGTTTCGATGGTTCCGTTGTCTGCTTCGGTACTACAGTTGGTGTTGCAGTTGGCCTTACGGTCGGCGTTATGGTCGGTGTCACGGACGGCGTTACGGTCGGCGTCACTGGTATGGGTTCTGTTTTTGGATAAACTTCGACATTGAAAACAAAAGCTGAGGCATCCTCATTGGAGGGCAGGAAAACAATGGTCGGAATTGATGTCTTATAACCCTTCGCCTCACCCGAAGAGGACTTCTGCCAAAAAAGATAGATTCCCGGATCCAGTCCTTCAAATGCACATAAGCCTTTTGCATCCGTTACTTTCGAAGCAAGGGGTGTACTGCCTGCTTTCAAAAATTTGTCAGGCAGCGTCTTTATTTCCTTAACCGTCAAATTGTTCGGATCACAGGGGACTGCAGCATAGGGCTCGAGCATCGTATAAACATACACTCCGGATGAATAATTCGCGGCAGCAATTTTTGCAATCGAAAATTCCGCACCTCCTATTGGGATTTTCTTATCGCCGTAGTTAAAATTGACTATAATACTTCCTGTCTGTGTAACCGCCATGACAGGGCATGCGGCTGTAATGGAAATAAGTACCATAAGGCACATGACAATCCATCTCCTGATTTTCCTCATCTTTACTTCCTCCCTTTTCCACCCCGAAGGGTATTTCTTTCCGGGTTCAAAGATATATAAGCGACGCGTTGCAAAAAGCTTTCGCTCATTTATAATAATTCTATGTTTGCGTCCAATGTCTAAACATGTCGTAAAAGTTATCTCTAATGTTGCAGATAAGAAAGTGGCAGGTATTGAATTTGTGGTGAGAACGAAATAGTCCTTATTCTTTACCGGATCCAGAAAACTGCTGTAAATGCTGCTCGGAATCGGGACATATCTGTTCAGCCAAATATGCCTGCTCCGCCACGCCCGGCGCACTTCAGTCGTGGGAAACGGATAAAAGCCGCCGGCATGCATATCCCTTATGCCATACGTAAATTGACCTGTAACTTATGGTATGCTATAATCAATTCATAAAAAACAGATGACGCAGGTACCGGGAAATGCGCCGACTGATGCGAAGCTGTCTTCCCGAAGGTACAGGCTGCGAAAGAAGGAGGACGGAACATGAGTCTTGAAAATGAAAAAAAAGACAGTCTTGAGAAGCTTGCGGGTGAGAAACTTGCGGATGAAGATTTGGAAAATGTATCCGGAGGCATGATGGCAAACAAACGCTCCTTCGCAACTGGGGTCGGCCATTGCACTGTACCTGGCGAATCCATCAGATCCCAAAGCTCCAACAGCCGCTAGAATAATCTTTTTCCGGTATGAAATACGCGTTCCGCGGCATACGGGGATTCATGAATAATTCTCCGGACCGCTGTTATTAGTACAGGTACTGAACTCCCGCCCCCTTACGAGGGCGGGAATTTTTGTGTGCATATGAATTTTTCATTTTAAAAACCCGGGTCACTTTTCAAAGCAACGTCTACATTTTGAAGAGAAATCTTCGGAAAATGGATGTTTTTCTGTCCGCAGGTCTTAAAATACAGATGATATAAAAAGAAATCTTGGATTTGTTGAAAGATAAATCTAAACCTCAAAAAATCTCTCAGAAGATATTTATCCCATTGATGAATGAACGTCTGATGTATATAGAAAAATCTCTCCTCCGCTGTCGCTGTCTTATTGAGGATTTCCATATGATGCGTAAAACTGACAGACAGAAATTCGTTCAGATTGAAATTGGCAGCCTGAGAAAGTGCACAAAGGACTAAAAGTGTGGAAACACAATAAGAAACGGACCTCAAGGCTTTCACCTCAAGGGCCAGATTATCAGATTATCCAGTTGCTTCAAGGACTCGTTGCTCGAAAGAGCTGAGAATGTATCCAATGCTCCCTTGTCATACCGTTTACATGTCCGACCCTGCTTTTACCCATAAGCGGCACCGGTACATCCTGACAGGTGTGATGGTAAATGAACCCAAGTTTTTCCTGCACTCTTTTCGATTTTGTATTGCCATCATAGTATCCGCACCAGATTACATTCATGCCCAGGTCTTCGAATCCATGGTGCAGCAGTTCCCTTGCAGCTTCCGGAACCAGCCCCTGTCCCCAGAATTCTTCTCCAATCCAATAGCCGAGCTCGCATTCATCCTCTTTCTCTGTCATATCCGTACGGCCTTTCAGTTTCAGCTCGATGCTGCCAATCGGCGAACCATCCGGTTTTCTGCAGATAGCATAGCATTCTTTTCCGCAGAGTATATCTCTTATGACTTCACGGCTTTCTTCAATGCTTTTATGCGGCGGCCATCCGGCAATCGGTCCGACATTCGGATTCTTTGCCTGCCTGAAAAGGATTTCCGCATCTTCTTCCCGCCAAGGGCGCAGTATCAATCTTTCCGTTTCGATTGTCATCGTTTCATCCCCCGTGTCAACCATCTCCGATCAACGATGCAGGTACCTTACTGCCTCCTGTACATCATTGCTGAAACCTTCAAGATCATCAAATGAAATCACCTTGTCATCAATAAGGGATACCAG
>DCDB01000300.1 GCA_002316215.1 Lachnospiraceae bacterium UBA1066
TATACGAATTATTCCGCCGGCTGGACAATGGGGGCCTGGGATTCCTATATCTGGGGAGGCGCTACCGGAGATCCCAAGTATAAGAATCAGGAAATTGAACATATTGCCGCTCCGTTCTCTGATCCGGGAGATGGAACCCATGCCTATAACGTTTATAAAATATTGTATGAAGCTGTCCGGGACAAGCTTGTCGAGGATGACTACACCACGACAGACTGGGAGGGGTCGAAAGGAATGCTCAACAGCGGGGCAATCGGCTGTATGGTACTTGGATCCTGGTCCTATGAGCAGATGAAGCAGGGCGGCGATCACGGTGAAGATGTCGGTTATATGCCGTTCCCGATTACAGTGAACGGAAAACAGTATGCGACTACCGGATCAGACTACTGCTTCGGCGTTAACGTTAAATCGAACGAAGATAATAAGAAGGCTGCAGCGATTTTCATTAAATGGATGACTGAGAAATCAGGATGGTCCTATGAAGGCGGCGGGCTTCCGATTAATGCGGGTGATACCAATTATCCGGAAGTTTATAAATCATTCATTGATAATAATGTGGAATTTGTCCAGGATGAGGCACCGCTTGACGGGGAAGAAGATCTGCTTAACCTGCTGAATACGGACTCGGAACTTGAACTGGATGCCGGAGGAAATGATAAGAACCAGCAGATTGTCGAAGCGGCAGCTACCGGATCCCAGGATTTTGATTCTATTATGGATGACTGGAATCAGAAATGGAATAATGCACAGAAAACCGATGACGTAAAAGCAGAATAATACTAAAAAATATGATGAGGGGAAGTCAGGCAGCAGTGCGTTTGCAGTGCTGCCTGACTTCATAGTGTAATATTTCAGAAATTTTTTTGAAGAGAGGATTTGAGATGTTAAATACGGTTGGTATTACGGAAAGTGTCCGGTATACATGCCTTGAAAATCTTCAGAACACGGATGAATTCGCGTCTATTTCAGGAATAAGCCTGGAATACTGCGGCCGGGAGCAGGTTCTGCCGGGATACCAATTTGGCCCTCATGTACGAAGTGAATATGTTATTCATATTATCCTCAGCGGAAAAGGTGTTTTTCAGTCAGGAGGACGCAATTATTCACTGGGAAGCGGCGACGTTTTTGCCATTTTTCCCGGAGTGGAAACGGTTTATAAAGCAGACAGGGAAGATCCCTGGGTGTATATATGGATTGGATTTAACGGCTACAGAGCCGGGGATTTTGTAAAGAGCATGGGACTTACTGAAAGACAACCGGTTTTTCATTTGTCGGATACGCACAGAGAAGAGGAATGTGTGCACGGGATTCTTGAGGCAAAGGGGCTTACTCATATAAATGAACTTAAGCGGATGAGCAGGATGCTGGACCTTTTCGTTCTGTTAATGGAAAATGGCGGTGGGGAAATGCATACCGCTTATAATTATCCGGGTGTTGCTTATGTTCGGTACGCCATTGATTTTATGAACGCAAACTTCGGAAGAAAAATTACCATTGATGAAATGGCTGACGAAATAGGAATCACAAGGATGCATCTTTCGCGGATATTCAAGAAAGAGACGCAGAAGACCCCAATGGAATATTTAATCGGCGTCAGACTGAATCATGCAGCTTTCCTGCTGAGAAAAACAGATAAGAAAGTAGTGGATATCGCAGTGGAATGCGGATATAGCGATTATATGTCTTTTTCCAAGGCATTTAAGAAAGCTTACCGCATGAAACCGAGTGAGTACCGTTTGGCCGGGGTGGAACTGGTGCACCACGAGGAAGCGCATCCTTATCCGATACCCGGAGGCCTTTTTTATGATTCCGGAAGTGCAGCAACAAATATGAAAGATTTTCAGGAAAATAAATAAGACCGTCTTTCCGGACGGCCTCTATCTATTAAGGGAGGGAGTTCCGCTTCCCAGCGGAGTAATGAAAAAGAAAAAGTTTTTATCAGCTCTTGTAAGTTTTTTTATCTTACAAGACACATCTTACCGGAAGCCTGTGAACAGGTTGTGAAGAGAAATCAAAGAGTTTGTGAATGAATTGCAAATTTTATGATACAGGCGGATTAGCAAGAAAATTTGCAATAGGATTTATAAAAGAATATAAGGGAATGATGTCAAAAAGGTGTATATTAGGTACATGAGAAGGAAAGAAAAATAATGTGTACGGAGGAATGGCATCATGCTGTCATTTGAAAGCGATTATATTGAGGGCGCGCACCCTAAGATACTGGAGCGCCTGATTGAAACAAATATGGAACAGCTGCCGGGCTACGGAAATGATCCGTACTGCCGGTCGGCAGCAGAGAAAATTAAGGCGGCCTGTGCCTGTCCGGGTGCGGAGGTCTTTTTCCTGACCGGCGGTACGCAGACGAATATGACGGTGATCGATGCGCTTCTTTCGCCCTGTGAGGGAGTGGTTGCAGCCGATACAGGGCATGTGAGCGTCCATGAGGCCGGCGCAATTGAATTTACAGGGCATAAGGTGCTGACGCTGCCCGGTGAAGACGGAAAAATTGAAGCGGAAACGCTCGAAGAATATCTGCGAACCTTTTTTGAAGACGAAAATCATGAGCATATGGTCTTTCCGGGGGCGGTTTATATTTCTCATCCGACGGAATATGGAACGCTGTACACGAAAAATGAGCTGAAAGGTATCTCCAGAGTCTGTACGACTTACGGGATCCCGCTTTACCTGGACGGTGCGCGTCTGGGGTACGGCCTTGCGGCGGACGGAACGGATGTCACGCTTCCGGATATCGCAAAGGTCTGCGATGCTTTCTACATCGGCGGTACGAAGGTCGGGGCACTTTGCGGCGAAGCTGTCGTCTTTACGAAAAAGGCGCCGGCGCATTTTATGACGCGTATGAAGCAGCACGGCGCGCTTCTTGCAAAGGGGAGGCTCATCGGCATCCAGTTCGATGTACTTTTTACGGACGGTCTCTATCTTGAAATAAGCCGCCATGCCATCGCGATGGCAGCGGTTCTCAAAGATGCTTTCCGTGCCAAAGGATATTCATTTTATCTTGATTCGCCGACCAACCAGATCTTTATTGTCCTTGATAACCGGAAAATGAAGGAACTTGCGGAAAATGCGGCTTTCAGTTTTTGGGAGAAGGCTGATGAAGAGCATACGGTCGTGCGTTTCGCGACCAGCTGGGCGACGAAGCGGGAAAATGTCGACGCTCTGATACGCCTGCTCTGACCGAAATTTTCCGGGATGGGAACAAGCCGGAGCCTGCAGCATTCTTTCATGGGGAGAATATGAGAACAA
>DCDB01000122.1 GCA_002316215.1 Lachnospiraceae bacterium UBA1066
AAAAAAGCCGCAGTTTCCGGAGCTGACCGGAAACTGCGGGTATACTGTCATTTTCATGCTGCGGAATCATCCTCCACAGGTCGGATGCCGTCAGACCTTCAGATGTTTGCGGACGGTTATGGCCGATCCGAGAAGACCGATGCCGAGACCGAGAAGCAGGCCGACAGGCAGCAGCACGCGGAAGACGACGTTGACGTTCGGAAGCGAAGCCGCCATCGAGGAGAGCACGCCGAACTTTGTCAGCAGGGCATTAATCAGCCAGTTATACGTAAAGTACAGGATGGCAAGCGGAATTGCCGCACCGATGATACCGAGAAGAATACCTTCAACGATAAATGGCGCTCTGACAAATGAGTCTGTTGCACCGATAAGCTTCATGATGGCAATTTCATTGCGCCGGACCGAAATACCGACATTAACCGTATTGGCAATAAGGAAAACGGCAACGACAAGAAGGATAAGGATGATGGCTATCGATACGTAAGTAAACAGAGAGTTGAAGCTGATCAGCGTGCTGGTAGCACCGGAGGACTGATTGACCTGCCGGACACCGTCCAGAGTCTTGATAAAAGAGACAACCTTATCCTGATCCTCGATCTTATCAACCTGTACCGTATAGCTTGCCGAATTCGCAAGCGGGTTGTCATCCGCGAAGCTCTTTGCCATTTCCGGATTATCCGGGAAATATTCCTTCTGGAATTCTGCCCAGGCCTCATCTGCGGATTTGAAGGTCACTTTCGTAACCTCCGCCTGGGATTTTATTTCCTCGCCGATCTTATCAATCTGATCCTGTGTAACCCCCTCGTTGAAAAGGACTGTAACGCCGACCTCTTCCTCCAGGCTTTTGATCATATAATTGACATTCATCAGGATGGAGAAAAACACCCCGAACAGGAAAATGCAGGCCGTCATCGTCGCAATCGAAGCTACGGAGAACATGCGGTTGCGCCAGATATTCTTGAAGCCCTGTTTAATATTATAACCAAGCGAACTAAGCTTCAATGTATCCACCTTCTTCCTGGTCGTGGGCAATGACGCCGCGTCTCATAGTTATAACTCTCTTCTGGAAACGGTTCACAAGTTCCTTATTGTGCGTGACCACCAGTACAGTTGTCCCGCGTTCATTGATGGTCTCGAGAAGCTTCATGATTTCATAGGAATTGCGGGGATCCAGATTTCCGGTAGGTTCATCCGCAAGAAGGATCTGCGGTCTGTTGACAATGGCCCGCGCCACTGCCACTCTCTGCTGTTCGCCTCCTGAAAGCTGGAGGGGCAGGCTCTTGTATTTTTCTGCAAGTCCGACCATACGGAGCACCTCGGGAACACGCTTCCGGATATTTCTTCCTGCGTGCTCAATAACATGCTGCGCAAAGGCGACATTTTCATAAACATTCCGGTCATTCAGCAGACGGAAATCCTGGAAAACGACGCCGACCTCCCTGCGGTAGGCAGGCACTGCCTTCGGTTTCATTGTATTAAGGACATGTCCGTTTACGGTGATGATGCCGTGAGTCGGTTCAAGTTCCTTAAGAAGCAGACGAATCAGGGTGGACTTGCCGGAGCCGCTTTCGCCGACGACAAAAACGAACTCGCCTTTATCTACATGCAGCGAAATTTCGTCGACTGCCGGCTGCCCTTTTTCATAGGACTTACTGACACGGTCCAGATCGATCATAAAAACCTCCTTTTAGTAAAATTAAACTTTTAAACATTTCCTGCAGACGGAACCCATCAGTATTCCAGGGTTTCCATATATTTCATATACCTTACGACCATGAGGGCGATCTTAAACGTTATGGCGTCATCGAATACCCGAAGGTCGAGGCCTGTGCTCTTCTGGAGCTTATCCAGGCGGTATACAAGCGTATTCCGGTGAATGTAGAGCTGACGTGATGTTTCAGATACATTCAGGCTGTTTTCGAAAAATTTATTGATCGTCGTAAGCGTTTCTTCATCAAAATCATCCGGAGACTTATCGGTGAAGATCTCTTTGATAAACATCTTGCAAAGCGGAATCGGAAGCTGATAAATCAGGCGTCCGATGCCCAGCTGGCTGTAGGCTATGATATTCGCGTCGCCGAAGAAAATTTTTCCGACATCCAGCGCCATCCTGGCTTCTTTATAAGAACGCGATACCTCTTTGATTTCCGTTATGGCATTGCCGTAAGCTACGTGGGCGGAATCATGCTCTCCCTGTGCGATTGTCTTAATAATCGCCTCGGCAATGGCGTGGAGTTCTTTCTGCCCGTCATTTTCCTTAAGCTCTTTGATTACGATAATACTCTTTTCATCAACAGCCGTAATGAAATCATTTTTCGATTTTGCAAAAAGCCCTTTGACCGCCTCGAGCGTACTGTAGTCTTTGCTCTGTTCGGATTCAAGAATGAAAACGACACGTTTGACATCCGTTGCGATATGCAGCTTCTTTGCACGGTTATAAACATCTACGAGAAGGAGGTTGTCAAGAAGCAGGTTCTTAATGAAATTATCCTTGTCAAAATGCTCTTTATACGCTACCAGAAGATTCTGGATCTGGAAAGCCGCCATTTTCCCGATCATAGACGTTTCATCACCGCCCCGGGCAATAACGACATATTCCACCTGATAGTCATCATAAACTTTAAAATAAACGTTTTCTTTTATTTCCTGGGAATCCGCCTGTGATTCCGCAAAACTGACGATATCCGTTTTATTGATAATGACATCGTCTGCCGTGGAAGCCACTGCCTTTCCGTCGAGATCCACAATTGTAAGATCACAATGTGTGATATTCTTAATTCCATTAATTGTATCCTGCATGACCAGATTTGAAATCATCTCTTCCACCCCCGCTTAGCCGAAAAAAGAAATTTGTGAAAAATACCATAAAGAATGGCTATATCATACTACAATATAGCCAAAAACAAAAGGAAAAAATATTTTATTTAATATTTTCTTAATATTTCTGTAATTTAGACTTCAAAAAGGAGATCAGAGTATGTCGGTACCGGCCACATCTGTCTGCTGACAATCATCTCCGCCCGGTCAATCGGTGTGCGTAGCGCTTCCATGGCAGGAACAACATTATCTTTAAAATATACAGCCTGCCTGCGGCCTAAAGGACATGCTTCAGCGCTCGCCGTTTTATTTTCCAGATCAGCGTACGCCCTTCGCGCTTCCTTAATGCAGCCGGTAAGCGTCTTCAGGATCTCCGCCTGGACAGCGGCATCCTCTTTGCACGCCGTAAGCGCATTAATGGACTCCGCAAGCGTCCCCGCATATTCCATCATCGCCGGGAGGAAATCACGGCTTACCATCTGAAGCATCGTGCGCGCTTCGATATTAATGTCCTTTGAGTAAGTCTCATATTTAACTTCCGTCCTCGCTTCCAGCTCCGTTCTGGAAAAGACGCCGAAAGCCTCAAAAAGGCGGACAGCTTTCTCCGTCGTAAGAGCCGGAATGGCATCCACCATAGCCGGGATGACGGGAAGACCGCGTTTTGCAGCTTCCTTCGCCCATTCCGCCGAATAGCCGTTTCCGTTAAAGATGATTTTGCTGTGCTTCGTTGCATACTCCTTGATAAGATCATGCACTGTGGCATCAAAATCCGGCGCCTTTTCCAGAAGATCGCAGGCTTCCTTGAAGGACTCCGCGACGATGGTGTTCAAAACCGTATTCGGAGCGGCAATAGAATCACGGCTTCCGACCATACGGAATTCAAACTTATTTCCGGTAAATGCAAACGGCGACGT
>DCDB01000174.1 GCA_002316215.1 Lachnospiraceae bacterium UBA1066
CGTATTTTTCGAGTTCTACAAGCTCCATCTTCTTGACCTATCGGTCAAGAAGCATCACTCGCTCCAAAGAGCTCGCTCAATTCCAGTTTATCTGACTCCATCATCCTGCCCTGCGGACAAGATGCATCGCTCGCAAAAAAGCTCGCTCAATTCCAGTTAGTCTACCTCGACATCGAGACAATCGTCTCGACATGGCTCGATTGCTCCGGATCGATGTCCGGATGCCGCAAATACGTTCCGGCTGTATACGGGAATTAACCAAGGTTAAAATTGTCTGAAATGTGGTCAAAATATAGCCTTGTCCGTACTCGGAAAAAAGTCTGAGTGAAGATTGCAAAAATACAGAAAACCGGAATAACAATTTCCCATATTTGAGATATTTTTATTTTTGGGAAACAGTTATTTTGCTTTCTCTTAGCCAATTTGCCACATCGACTATTCTTACACCTTCGCATTGATAATCCTCATGTCTGGTTCTGGCAATCAAAATCTTAGGATAGGCGTCCTTAATCTGTAAAAGTGGAGTTATCTCTCTTTTCAAAGTACTTTCACCTGAAATATCATCTGAAACCTGAATATAAAATTTCTCATCATGCTTCATTGCAACAAAATCGATTTCTTTTTTATAAAGAACGCCGGTATAGATTTCGTATCCTCTTCATAATTCGTTAGCGTATACAAAAACATACCGCCTTTCAGAATCAAATTCTCGGCATACCGGGACACTTCCAATCTGCGAAGGAATTCCTCCTGCGCAAAAAGCTGAAGACAGGTCTGGAAGTTCAGCCCGGTATCCTTTGATTGTTTTTTCAGTCTGGCAAGAACAGAGGCTCCCATATCATTTACTTCTTTTATAGCCATATTCCGACAATCCTCCTTGCTTTTTTCTCTACTCCAAGCTTAGCCGCATACTCCATAAGTCTTGCGGCATTTTTTTCTTTATCGTTCACATAGCGCTGAATTATCACTTTAAATTGTTCTCCGTCTATCTGCTCCATATGTCGCAGGCAGTCACAAATCACTCTTTCTCTGTCATAGATTTTTACTCTGTTTCCTTCCATGACACCTTCGGATACTCCGATATTCAGCCTTTTTTCTCCAATAAAATGTGGCTTAATCTGCGGGAATTCCATCTTGAATTTCTTTCTGGCCGTTCTATTATCTACCGCTATATGCCATATCCCCGGCATCCGGTCTGTATATCCATAATACATCGTTGCTGTCATATCACAAAGAATTGCTTCCGGGAACAGTGACACAAGTACTGTGATCTCAGAAAAAGCCTTCTCATCCTGCCATTGATAATATCCATACTTTATCTTTTCGACGTTTCCTTCCGCAATCAGCTTTTGCAGCACAGAATAAGTAATCCCTTCCTTCGTCAGTTCTCCGGTTCGCATGATTCCTCCATATTTTGAAAACACCTCTCGATAGGATTTTTGTTTTTTCAGCAACGCCGCCTCCGATAACTTCGTACAATTTAAAATAAGTTTTTGTATCTAGTTCTATCTCACATTATACGCATATTCATTCATAAGTTCAACTTGATACAAAAACTTTTTCTTTTTGTATCGAGTTCTTTTTTGTCAATTTACACTCAATTCCGGCTCAATGTGTGAAAGCCCTCTTTTCGGTAGACTAATCTTACCAAACATCAGCACCAACATTTTCAAGCTGGTGTTGATGAGGTAAGAAAGCCGTCCTACAGGATCATTTCCCTATAGGGCGGCTTTTTGTTTAAACAATATTTTTTATCCCATCACAGATACGCTTAACAGCAACCGGATTATTCATGGTATATATATGAATTCCATCACAGCCGGACACAAGCAGATCGATGATCTGACTGATTGCATAATATAATCCTGCATCAAATAACGCATCAGGATTTTCTTCATATTTTTCGATGCTCTTCCGAAACTTCTCAGGCAGTTTTGCTCCGCATATGGTAACCATCCGCTTTATTGTTTTTGCCGAAAGGCATGGCATTATCCCGGGGGTAACAGGAACTTCTATACCTGCAATCCGGGCGTCTTCCACAAATGAATAAAAATCATCATTGTCAAAGAAAAGCTGCGACATAAGCACTTCTGCCCCGGCATCAACTTTAGTTTTAAGATTCCTTATCTCACTGATCCTGTTCTCTGAATCCGGGTGATTTTCAGGATAACAAGCTCCGGCAATACAAAAGTTCGTACGAGGCCTGATATATTCAATCAGATCAGACGCATGACTGAAATGAATTCATTTTGAAAATCGTTTGTGTATATCCCAATGTCGATTCCTTTTGCATGTATTGTTTCTTTGATTGGCTTTTTAGGCATTAGTACATTCCTTCGTCCTTAGTTTGTTCCGATATCATCGCGCATGGCCCAGTCCTCCATCGTCATTGGAATCTCACGCTCTGCCTGTCTCTCGGCAAAATCAAGATATCCGGAAACAAGCTGACCCATCGCGCGAAGCTCCTTTTCATTCAGATAGTTCTTTGCAATCTTCGCTTCACGGAGAGTCGGCTGGTCTCCTGAAAAAGTCATCAAACCCATTATAGTCTTTATATTAACCTGCGTAATATCTGTTCCCGATTGTTAATAAACATTGAGGTTACTTG
>DCDB01000090.1 GCA_002316215.1 Lachnospiraceae bacterium UBA1066
GATTTGGCACGTAATTTGCTGCCGCGGATGGCGGGCGGGAGCCTGGGACTACGTGCCGTTTCAAAAGAAATTAAGTTTACGGGGAGTTTCCGCCGCAGATGTTTCATGGCATATTTTCTTCAGCGCTTCGCGCAAAACATATTCAGAAAATATTGCCATGAAGCACCTGCGGCTGCGTCCGGGATAGAATATCTGCAGTTGCACCGGGGATGAAATACCTGCGGCTGTGTCCGGGATAAAGAGCTGCCAGGCGGGAAAATAAATTGTGCGGAAAAACCAGGCAGAAGGAAAAGATGGGAAACAGAAAGTCAAGGAAACGGAAAGCCAAGGAAACGGAAAGTTAAGGAAACGGAAAGTTAAGGAAAAGAATTAAGCCGGCTGGAATTTATAAGGATTGAATTTAACACTGTGAAATGCTACAATGGTGAACTAGAAAAGTTTTGGGAGGAGTAAAATTATGAAAATGAAAAAAACAGCAGCACTTTTATTAGCAGGAGTCATGGCATTTTCCGTTGCAGCCTGCGGCAGCAGCTCGACGGCATCTACCGCAACAGCTTCGAAAGCAGCATCTACATCGACAGCATCCGCAGCAGCCTCTGGAGCCGCGTCTTCGAAAGCAGCTTCTGAAGCAACATCTTCTGCCGCAGCCTCCGGCGCTTCGTCCTCAGGAAAAGCAGCTGTATCCGAAGCGACATCTTCCGGCGCATCCTCCGGTGCGATTACATCGATTGCTGATCTTAAGGGCAAGACGGTCGGTGTCCAGACAGGAACGACGGGTGATATCTATATTTCAGACGACAGTGATACCGCCGTCGGAAACGTTGAGCGTTTCAATACTGCATTTGAAGCTGTACAGGCTCTTTCACAGGGCAAGCTGGACGCCGTTATTATTGACGATCAGCCGGCACAGACATTTGTAAAGCAGGTCTCCGGACTTAAGATCCTCGATGCTCCCTATGCGGACGAGCAGTATGCCATCGCCGTCAAGAAAGGAAATTCCGATCTTCTCGGCAAGATCAACAGTGCCCTTGCAACGCTTAAGAGCGACGGGACATTCGACAAGATCACGAAATATTATATTGACAAGGAAGGCGAAACCTATTCGACTCCGGACGGCACGACTTATCCGAACGGAAAGCTCGTCATGGCTACGAACGCTGAATTCCCGCCGTATGAATCTTACGACGACAACAACAAAATCGTCGGAATTGACGCCGACTTCGCAAAGGCTATCTGCGACAAACTCGGCTATGAACTGGAAATCTCCGATATGCAGTTCGACTCCATTATTACTTCTGTGACTGCAGGCAAGGCCGATTTTGCAATGGCAGGCATGACCGTGACGGACGAGCGCAAACAGTCTGTTGATTTTACGGACAGCTACGTAACAGCCCGCCAGGTCGTCATCGTCAAAGGATAACTAAGAAAGCGAGAGGAAATGGCAGATTTCATTTCTAAATTTCAACTGAATTTTATTGACGGGAACCGCTGGAAGATGCTGCTTTCCGGCCTGGGCGTTACGCTCGAAGTAACGTTTCTGGCCGTCATCCTCGGTATTGTCATGGGCTTTCTGGTCGCCATCGTGCGCTCTGCCCATGACAAGACAGGAAAACTCGTCATCCTCAACGCTATAGCGAAAATTTACACGACCGTCGTCCGCGGGACGCCTTCACTGGTTCAGTTGCTGATTATCTATTACGTCGTATTTGCTTCGGTGGATATCAGCAAGGTATTCGTCGCGGTCATCGCCTTCGGTCTCAACTCCGGCGCCTACGTTTCAGAAATCGTCCGCTCCGGCATCATGTCGACCGATGAAGGGCAGTTTGAAGCGGGCAGGAGCCTCGGGTTCTCTTATACAAAGACCATGTGGTACATCGTCCTTCCGCAGGCCTTTAAAGCAGTTCTGCCGGCGCTGGGAAATGAATTTATCACCCTGCTTAAGGAAACGTCGATCTCCGGTTATATCGCTTTAAATGATCTGACAAAAGCCGGCGATGTCATCCGGAGCCGTACCTTTGACGCTTTTATGCCGTTAATTGCCGTAGCTTTGATCTACCTGTTTCTGGTTTTCATTTTCACAAAGCTGCTGGGCGTGCTGGAAGGGAGGCTGAGGAAGAGTGAACAGTAACGAAAAAGCCTCTGCAAAGGAAGGGATGCCGCTCATCCGGGTAGAGCATCTCATGAAGTCCTATTACGAGGAAAATGACAAGAAAGAAACCATCCACGCGCTGAAGGACATTTCGCTCGATATCGAAAAGGGAAGCGTCGTCGTGGTCATCGGACCGTCGGGCTCCGGGAAGTCAACTTTCCTGCGCTCCCTGAATCTTCTTGAGACGCCGAAATCCGGGCATATTTATTTCGAAGGCATCGACATTACGGACAAGAAGACCGACATCGATCTTTACCGGCGGAAAATGGGCATGGTTTTCCAGCATTTCAACCTCTTTCCGCATATGACTATCCTGCGCAACCTGACTCTGGCGCCGGAAAAACTTCTCGGAAAAACGAAGGAAGAAGCGGAAAAGGAAGCCATGGAACTTCTTGAGAAAGTCGGCCTGGCGGATCGCGCGGGTGCCTATCCCAGCCAGCTTTCCGGCGGACAGAAGCAGAGAATCGCCATTGTGCGGTCACTTGCCATGAAGCCGGACGTCATGTTATTTGACGAGCCGACCTCGGCCCTCGATCCGGAAATGGTCGGCGAGGTGCTGGATCTCATGAAAGAGCTTGCCAGGACCGGCATGACAATGGTCGTCGTAACACACGAGATGGGCTTTGCCCGTGAGGTCGGGAAACGCATGATCTTCATGGAAGACGGCGTCATTAAAGAGGACGGTACGCCGGACGAATTCTTCAATC
>DCDB01000191.1 GCA_002316215.1 Lachnospiraceae bacterium UBA1066
AAGCCTCATGAATATGCAGGCAAATAAACAACTGAGCAAATAAAAGATATCGGAAGAACAACAGCACAGGCGTTTTAAGAGGGCAGGAAAATGCTGGCCGTTTGGATTGTGTTTGCACCGTTTGCCGCGGCATTTGCGGTTTACGGAATCGGAAAAAAGAGTGAGACAGCAAGGGACTTTACGGCAATCGGATTTACATTTGCCGAACTTTGCCTCTCTGCGGCACTCCTTTTTTCTATGCCTTCCTTTACAATCCGGGGAATCTTCATCGGCGGACTTGCCTTCACGACGGACGGTTTCCGGGCGGTTTACAGCATCGTGACCTCCGTTATGTGGGCGGGAACAACACTTTTTTCAGAAGAATATTTTAAAGAAGAACGTGAAGGACTGAACGGTTATCTCTTCTTCGTACTGATAACGCTGGGGGCGACGCAGGGCGTCATGCTTTCGGCCGATCTCATGACGGCGTTTATTTTCTTCGAAATTCTTTCATTTACCTCCTTCACGTGGGTGATTCATGAGGAAAATGAAGCGGCTATTCGCGCGGCGAAGACGTATCTGGCCATTGCCGTCATCGGCGGACTCCTTCTTTTTATGGGACTTCTGCTGCTTTGGCATGCGGCCGGGACGCTTGAATTCTCAGAGCTTAAGGCTTCCGCAGCAGGCGCTTCTGATCAAAAGGAGGTTTTTGCAGCAGGAGTCCTGATTCTCTTTGGGTTCGGGGCGAAGGCCGGCATGTTTCCGCTGCACATCTGGCTTCCGAAGGCGCATCCGGTCGCGCCGGCTCCGGCATCGGCGCTGCTTTCCGGCATCCTCACAAAAGTCGGCGTTTACGGCATTTTAATGACGACGGTCCAGGCATTTGCCGGAAATACGGTTTACGGGATTCTTGTTCTCGTCTTAGGAACCGTGACGATGGCGCTTGGCGCATTGTTAGCCGTTTTTTCAGTCAATCTTAAAAGGACGCTTGCCTGCTCGTCCATGTCGCAGATCGGCTTTATCCTGACGGGCATCGGCATGTACGTGCTCCTTTTGTCAGGCGGGGAAAATGAAGCCGCCGCGCTTTCGCTTTCCGGCGCGGTTCTCCACATGGTGAACCATTCCCTGCTCAAACTGGTTCTTTTCCTTTCCGCCGGCGCGGTGGCCATGAACCTGCATGCGCTGAACCTGAACGATATCCGGGGTTACGGGCGGAATAAGCCGTTTCTCAAAACAGCTTTTGCGCTCGGGGCGCTCGGCATCAGCGGGGTGCCGTTTTTCAACGGTTATATCAGCAAGACGCTTCTGCATGAGGGCATCACGGCAGGAGCGGAGCTTTATCCGGCTTTCGGCGCGGCGCTTAGGGGAATCGAATGGATCTTCCTCATTTCGGGCGGCCTCACCTTTGCCTATATGCTGAAACTATTTATCGCGATATTTGTCGAAAAGAATCCGACCCGGCAGGCAGAGTTCGATGCGGACAGAAAATGCATGAACAAAGCCAGCACAGCCGCCGTCGTGCTGCCTTCATTTTTCATGGTCATCCTGGGGCAGCCGTTTATCACAAACCGGCTCGCGGCTTTTATGACCGGAAGCGGGACTGCATCAGGCGCGGACATTGCGGGGGGTTTGCTGACCGGAACAGGGAATACAGCAGGGGGATTGCTGGCAGGAATCGGGAACACGGCCGGAGGCGCATCCGCCGTCATGTCTGCAATTCTTGATTTCCGGCCTTTTACACTGACCAATTTATCCGGGAGTCTCATTTCCCTCGCCATCGGCGCGGTCATCTATATCTTCTTTGTCCGCCGCGTGCTCATCTCCGCCGGGGACGGCGTACGTGAAAGCGGGAAGGCAGAGTTTAGCCGGGAAGATACACGCGAAAACGGGATCCGCGGACACAGACGGGACGATGCACCGCGCAGTGCGCGATACAGTAGGAACGGGGCAGGGTACGCTTCGAATGGAACATATTATGTTGACCGCTGGCCTGTATGGCTGGATCTGGAAAATGCGGTCTACCGGCCGCTGCTTCTTAGGTTTCTGCCGTTTGTCCTCGGGCATATCGCCGCGGTTTTCGGTGAAAATAAGATTCTGACGCCGCTCGCGAAAGGGGCTGTGCGTGCTTATAAATGGCTGGCTGCGGTTTTCGGTGAAAATAAGATTCTGACGCCGCTTGCAAAGGGGGCCATGGCTTCTTATAAATGGCTTGCCCGGCTCTTCGGTGAAAATAAAATACTGATCCCGCTGTCTAAAGCGGCAGTCTTTTTCGGCGCCTTTACCGGGCGCGTCTTTGCCACAAGCACGGATGCCCTGATTGCCGCACTGAGGGCGACGGTTCTTCGCGAGCGGAAGCCGGCCGGCGTGGAGCCGCTGCGGATGTCGCGCTTCAGGGCTTTCCGTGAGGAGACGGCGGAAGCCGCCCGTCCCGTCGTGCAGAACTTCTCCTTCTCACTCTTCATGACCTGTATCGGAATCCTTGTCATCCTGGCAGTCCTGCTCTTTATCCTTCTTTAAGTGTGAACAGAATCCTGAGTTTGCCGGACTTTATTTCACAAGCACTTCATTTTCCGCCGATTGTTTGTACGATGGCGTCAATTTTGCGACCTTTGCAGTCCTGGTAATGCTATGGTTTTCCGACGATTGCATGATTCACTTCATTTTCCGTCGGCTGTTTGTACGATGGCGTCAATTTTGCGACCTTTGCAGTCCTGGTAATGCTATGGTTTTCTTATGATTGCATGATTCTGGCTGAGGAATGGACTTTGAACCGAAGAAATTTAGGACAAAAAACCGAAGGAATTTTGAATATAAAACCGAAGGGATTTCAGGCATAAGACCGTAAGTACTTTAAAGACGTCCGCGTTCTGGACTACCCGTAAGAGGAAAAGAAATCAAGTTTTTACAGGTAGTCCGGAGTCCGGATCAGACGATGGGAAGTCGGGATTACCCGTAAGAGGAAAAGAAATCAAGTTTTTACGGGTAGTCCGGAGCCCGGATCAGACGATGGGAAGTTGGGATTACCCGTAAGAGGAAAAGAAATCGAGTTTTTACGGGTAGTCAGGAGCGTGGGTCAGACGACGGGAAGTTGGGATTACCCGTAAGAGGAAAAGAAATCAAGTTTTTACGGGTAGTCCGGAGTCCGGATCAGACGATGGGAAGTCGGGATTACCCGTAAGAGGAAAAGAAATCAAGTTTTTACGGGTAGTCCGGAGCGTGGGTTCACTGTCTTTCGCGGCTACTATTACCCGTAGAATGCAGATTTATTAAGGGTTTACGAGTAATCTCAGTAAATCCGACTCCTGAACGTCAGTTTATCAATCTCTAAACAGCAGCAATTGTATCGCTTTGTAAGGTGCGTCCATTATATCAGGAACATGAATGAGTGTCGTTAAACAAATGAGAACGATAGAAGATATTTCAGGAATTGGTTGACAAATATAACTGTAACTGATATAGTTACAGTAAAGGCAGCCGGAAGCCTTTTAAGAACAAAAGATCAATCACTTGAGAGTAATAATTTAATCACTTGAGAGTAATAATTTAATCACTTGAGAACAATAATTCAATCATTTTAGAAAAGTTATTCAACCACTGATTCCAGGAGGAACATTCATGAAAAAGTCAGGAAAAATTATTCTTCCCATTCTTATTACCGGAGTACTTGCTTTCACGGCATGCGGTTCGGCAGGAGCGGCGGCAGGATCACAGACATCAGGCAGCACGACAGCATCAGGCAGCATGGCAGTATCAAACGGAAGCACAGCCTCAGGCGGTATGACGGCATCGGCCGGAAGCT
>DCDB01000238.1 GCA_002316215.1 Lachnospiraceae bacterium UBA1066
CAGTGACCGGGATTTTCACATTTCAGTGCATTTCCCCTGGCGTGAGCCTGTTTGCAGTACTGCACGTCTGTCACACGGCTGCCCATTTTCGATGCAATTTCTTCGAGCCTCTTTTTATCTGCTCCGCAGGCACACACCAAAAGGCCAAGTCTTTCCGGCCCTTTTAAAAAACATTCAGCAGCAATCAGTCCTCCTGTCGTCTTTAAGACCGGCGAATCCAAAGAAACGCTTTTTCCGGTAAAGGGTCCCCCCATGATCACTTCGCCATAAGATTTTCCAATTCCGCCAGCCATTTTAAATACTTCACTTACCGCCCTGCCGATCGGTACATCCATAAGTACATGGCTGGATGCATTATCATAAAGTTTACCCGCAACTGTCATGTCCTTATCGATCAGAGGCTTTCTCATGCTTACCGCCTCTTCCATCCGATATGCCGTCTCTGCATTCAGCACGACGGCATCTGCCTCTGCAGGCAAGGCATCCGGAGGCAGCAGTATTCCCATGACTTCGCGTATGACCGCTCTTTCTTCTCCCATCGGATACATGTCCGGAAGCTCATGGATCTTAATCACCGGAGAATTCACCGCATTCCCGGCCCCTGTATTCCGGGCTTCTGCTTCCTGAAGCATCCGTTTCCGCAGTTCCGTCCATAACATGTGTAATGCTTTTTCATGAACACTCTTTATTGCAATAACTCCCCGTCTGACAGAAAGAATCGTCATAGCAAGCTGCAATGCGTCCAGAAGCCTGCCCGGTTCCTGCTCTATTCTTGCGATATTGTGATTAAGGATCGGTTCACATTCCGCGGCATTTAGGATCACTGTCCCGTCTGCGCTGAGCTTCGACTGCATCTTTACGTATGTAGGAAAACCTGCCCCGCCAAGCCCTGCCAGGCCGGAACGTTGTATCAGTTCAATCGGTGTCCCCTGTTCCAGGGGAATAAACTTCGAAAAGTCCGTTCCCAAATCTTCGATCACCATAGATTCACCGGACATGGCCGCTACCTTCCCCGTAACGCTGCTAAAAATATTCGCGCCGATCTTGTCCTGCGGCTTCCTGGCTATCAGCTGTCCGCGCTCAACTAAATCTCCGGTTCCGATCACCGGCTCTGCCGGTGCCCCTATACTCTGTTTGTAAGGGAATGTATAAAACAAGCCCATACTGCCCACCTTCTTTCACATAAAAAAACCGGCGGAGACATCTTCATGACATCTTCGCCGGTTTCATATTTCTTACAGATTTCAACAACCTGTATTTCCTCTGTTTAATTATGTTTGCATTATAAGCACGAATGTGTTATTAGTAAACTGACAATATTTAATGACTATCATGATTTTTTTTCATGTGAGGGGATAATGAATGGATATACGCAAGCTGGAATTATTATCGGATATAGCAGAAACAGGAAGCTTAACAAAGAGCGGAAACCGACACGGATACACACAATCAGGTGTCAGCCATACGATCAAAAAGCTCGAAGAAGAATTTGGATTTTCATTGCTTCACCGGACGAACAAAGGCGTGGCACTGACTTCTGATGCGCAGCAGCTGCTGCATGATATCCGTTCACTCGTTACGCGATACCATCGTCTGGAGGAAACAATAAATGCCATCCATGGCCTTCAGACAGGATCTCTCATCATAGGAACCTATTCCAGCATAGCAATCCAATGGCTTCCCCGGATTATTCCGGTATTTCAGGAAAGGTATCCGGGCATCTCACTGCAGATAAAAGAAGGCGGTACAGAAGATCTCGAAAAATGCGTTGTCGACGGCACCGTTGATTTCGCTTTTCTGAGCAGCAACCGCTATCAAAAATTCGAATTTATGTGGCTGGCTGAAGATGAGATGTACGCTATCCTTCCCAAAAATTTTCCTTTGAAAAATAAAGAAAGCCGTACCTTTCCTCTGAAATCCTTTCAGGATCTTCCGTTCATTGCCTCTGAGGCCGGTGTCGATTACGATATCACAGATACGCTGTCAGCCGGCGGCGTCACTCCTCCGGTACGCTTTTATTGTAAAGACGATCATTCCATCATCGCAATGACCGCCCATGGACTCGGCGTAACTCTCCTTCCGTCCCTGATCGTATCCGGTTACGAAAATCAGGTTCTGACCCTGCCGATTGAACCGTACGCCTCAAGACAGCTCGGTATCGGCATGCTTTCAGAAAATGATCTGTCCGCTGCGGCCAAGGCATTTATAGCATGTACAAAAGAGGTACTTGAGGCAAAATAAACAATATTGACCAATTAATTCGTTTTTTTGTCCTTGTCGCTGCGAAGGACTTTTTCCAAAACGTTCATCATTTGCTGAATATCAACGGGCTTGGCAATGTGATCATTCATGCCTGCTTTAAGCGCTCTCTGCCGGTCTTCCTCAAAAGCATTTGCCGTCATGGCTACGATCGGAATATCCCCGCGTCCGGGATCCGACAGCGCGCGGACGGTACGGGCCGCCTCATAGCCATCCATAACGGGCATCTGGATATCCATCAGGACAAGATCATAGTAGTACGGCTCAGCAGCGGAAACCTTAGCAACAGCCTCCCGTCCGTTAACCGCCTCCTCCACCGCAAAGCCGGCATTTTCCAAAATATTATGGGCAATTTCCCTGTTCAGGAGATTGTCCTCTGCAACCAGTACACGCCGGCCCGCAAAATTATAGTGTTCTATCTTTACCTCCGCTGTCTTCTGTTTCGGTTCGTCGGCGATCTTAGCCCGAAAACTGAACACGAATTCCGTCCCGGATCCGGGTTCACTTGTGCATGTCAGGCTGCCGCCCATTTTTTCCGCCAGGCGCTTTGCAATCGAAAGGCCGAGTCCGGTACCTTCTACTCCGCTGACTGTAGGGGTCTTTTCACGCTCGAAAGGTTCAAACATGCGTTTCTGGAATTCCTCGCTCATGCCGATTCCGGTATCGGCGATATGTGCTTCGAAACAGGTGATGCCAATCTCGCCCGTCTCTTTCTCGACGCCTAGAAAGGATACCCTTCCTCCTGCCGGCGTGAATTTCATGGCGTTGCCCAGAAGATTGGAAATAACCTGTGTGATACGCAGAGAGTCGCCATAAAAAAACTGTGTGTGTGAATTTCCCGTAACTGTAAAGTTAAGACCCTTTTGTTCCATAGAAAAGCGGAACATATCCTCAATACGCGAAAAAAGCTCCTTAATATCAATGACTTCGTCGTGCAATTCAATCTTTCCGCTTTCGATGCGCGACATATCCAGAATATCATTGATAATCTGAAGCAGATGCTCACCGGAATATTTCGTCTTCTTCAGGGCATCGAGAGCTTTTTCCCGATTATCGATATTCTCCGCTGCAATATTGCTGAAGCCTAAAATCGCATTCATCGGCGTCCTGATGTCATGGGACATATTGATCAGGAATGCAGATTTCGCATTGCTGGCTTCTTCCGCTTTCCGTTTTTCGTCTTCCAGAACCTTCTGATAAGACAGTGCCATCTCCAGTTTATTCTCCCGAAGGCGAATAAGGGTTACAGCATAAAACGTACCAAACAGGATCAGGATTGCAGCGCTCAGATATATCACATAAAAGCTCATATTATTACTGAAAACAGTTTCAAATGACTGATTATCCACATTCATGGCAATCCATTTATTCTGCAGTTTGTCTATCGTCCCGTCATCCGCCATAGACTTGATGGCCAGATTAATCGGGTCTTCCAGATTCGGCACACTCTCACATACGCCCATTGCAGGAAAGCTCTCCATCAGTGTCAGTGAAGGGAGAACGTGCAGACCGTTGTGCTCGATTATCTTAGAAGCAACAGAAGCATGACAGATGCCCACATCCACCTCACCGTCCTCCACAGCCTTAAGGATTTCGGTGTATGTGCTGTAGCCGACGTACTCGCAATTCAGGTCAAAAAGCTTTGTTATGATTGAACCGTTGGAAATGCCGACCTTTTTCCCATATAGAGAACCCACGTCGAGGATCTTTTCCCTGCTGTAGATTTTTATGGCGTCATGGCTTACCGGGATTGTTTTCAGAGCGGTAGTTTTACTGGTATCGGCAAAAATCTCCAATCCAAGCAGTACGTCGGCCTCTCCGTCCTTAATCATGGTCTTACACTGCTGCCAGTCTCCGAGAACAAACTTCATTTTCATCCCCAGCCGATTCGCAATCTCGGTAGCCAGTTCAATATCCAAACCGCTGGGATTTCCGTTTTTATCATAAAAAGAGTATGGCTCAAAGTCGTAATCCGCTGCGAAGGTCAGAGTATCTGCATCTTCGTCCGTCACAGTCGAAACGACACTGACCGTGGGACTTGGAGTCAGGCGTCCTTCTTTATAGAGCGTAAAAACAACCGGTATGCCAAACAGAACAATTGCAGGCAGCAATATCAGAAGCACCGTTTTCAGCAGCTTTTTTCTATGTTTCATAGAAATTCCCCTCTTTTCAACACTTCTATCTTACGCCAAATATATCAATTTTCACAGTACCCGCAAAGAAATTTATAGCAAATGAGCAAAAAAAACCTTAAAATGCGGCAGGCGGATTTATACCCGTCTGCCGCATTGCCATACCCGCGTTCTGATTCATTATGCATACGGCACGGTGTATATCCTGTGCAAATCACACTGTCCATTCCGATACGCTGCATGCCAAAAGCCGGTTATACGATTTCAAGATCATCACGGTCGCGAAGCATATACTTCTTCAGCGGGGTCAGGCTGGCTATCCAGTACAAAAATCCTCCGAAAATTGCCGTAAATCCGCTTCCGGTCGTAAACATAAAAATATTGCTTTTAATTGTTGCCGTGACAGGATTGTAAACAAAAAGCG
Source organism: Lachnospiraceae bacterium UBA1066 (assembly GCA_002316215.1). Lineage (GTDB taxonomy): Bacteria > Bacillota > Clostridia > Lachnospirales > Lachnospiraceae > Chordicoccus. The sequence continues at coordinate 4,816 of DCDB01000238.1, forward strand.
CAGTAAAGAAAAAGGATATGACAAGACAGGAAAGACCGACCAGATTAAATCCATTCGTGAACTTATATGCGTCATGTCCTTTCATATAATACACGGATTTCAGGGAAATCTTCCTCTTTTTCACAATCAGGTAATCAACCACGATCATTCCGATGATCGGGCCCTGAATATACGCAGCCATTGAGATAAATTTCCCGAAATTCTCCATGACCCAGCCCCAGATTGTAAGAATGCTGACATAAAACATGGCAATGATAACAAGAACCTTATAACGGATTCCCGGAAGCCCGCTTTTAACAATCATACAATTCACATAAGATCCTGTACCCTGTGTCCCGATGTTTGCAAAAGCAACCATAAGGAGACTTAAAAGGGAAAAACCGGGTCCGCAGAGAGTAGCAAGCATAGTTGTCGGATCACTCTCATAATAACCGGCACGGACAAACATCGCAAGTGCCATGACCCCGCCTGCAAAAACAAAAAACGGAGCTACGACACCATAAGCAAGAGACGTTGCCCAGTAGCCGCTTCTCTCTGTCCTGGCGAGACGCGGCAGCACCAGGGCCTGTGTCGACCAGCTGAAAGCAAAAGCTACATTGCCTTCCGCCGAAAGCATGAACCTGCCTAAAGCCGTTGCATAAAGGCTTGTATCCGGCTTGACAGCATCGATCTGCGCGAGCGGAACGGATGTAAAGCAAAGAACCACAACCACAACTCCCACAAAAAGCAGGGCAGTCACAAGAAAACGGTTGGTCCATTTAATGACATCCGGTCCCCCGAGTGCAATCATTGTGCCGAGGATTACGCACAGGACGCCCAGTACCGGTTTCCAAATGACCGGATCCAGTGTAAGTCCCAATCCTCCGAGCAGATTAATCATTGACGAGGCAAACAGCTGCGAATCCACCGCGTACCATCCGAAATTTGCAAGACTGATAACGGTTGCAAAAATTGCAACACCTTTAATGCCGAGGACAGAACGCAGCCAGATCCATAAATCAATTCCGTACCGGACCGCAAACAGAACCGGCAGACATTCAATCAGTACCCAGACAATATTGAAACAGAAAATATTGATAATCATCTGCCTGAAGCTCAGATACTGGGCCACATAAGCTCCCTGTGTATAGCACCAGGTTGCAATAGCGAAGCCGCTGGTTGAAAGGAATAAATCCCAAAATGAGTACTGCCGGTCGCGCTTAAGCATCGGGACCGCGCCGGTTACGGTTTCCTGTTTTACATACTCAGACTCTGCTGCCATTATTCAATCACCCCTGTCATGCACAATATTATAAGAATCAGGGAAATTGCAATCATGACGGCAATCCCTGTGACATCCGCAGCACTAATCCGCTTCGGAAAAACATAATACTTGCTTTCCATTTCATTTAATCTTTTCTCAGTTTCCGTGTAAATCAGCTCTTCAATATCAGAACCGCGCATTATTATACCCTCTCCTTCTCCTCCTCATACAGTCCAAGCGCACGCCTGCCGTAGGATTTTGTATACCGATACCATATATAAAGATACTCGCCGACCGGCTTACCGACGCTGTCCTGATAAATTGCCCACAGGAACCAATAATAGGACAGTACTGCCGCATATGCAATAAAGTGCCTCAGCTCACCGGCAGACGGCTTATGCTGAAGATATTCCCTTATAATTTCATCCGCTTCATCCATGGTATAGTCCGAACATGCGAGAAAGGTTCCGAGATCTCCGGCCGGATCTGACATGCCGGAATATTCCCAGTCGATAAGATACATCTTTCCTTCTGGATCTATCAGGAAATTCGGATCATAGCAGTCGCAGTGACAGAGACATTTCGGTACACCGTCCGCTTCAACAAAATCATGAAGCTTAGTTATTCCCAAATGCATATCTGCGAAATCGTCGAAAGCATCCCGTCCCCGCTCAGCAATCAGCTTCTCAAATTTCCCGAGTTCTTTCCATATATCAAAAAAATATTCTGTTGTTTTTCCGCTGCCGTGAAGCTTTCGGACCATGGAAAGAGCACTGCGCACATCCTTTTGGTTGTGATAATCCAGCGTCCTTGCCTGATCAACGAAATAAGACAGTTTCCAGCCTTCTTCCGGATTGATATAGATGAAGGTCTCATCGAGGCCAAGCTCTTTTGCGATCTGCATCGAAGCTGCTTCACTTTTCCGATTGATATACAATTCCGTTCCGATGCCGGGATGTCTGTAAATATACTGCTGATTTCCCGCACGGAAACGGAATGATGTATTGGTCAGACCTGTTTTAATCGGATGTATATCCACGATGTCGCTGTCGCTGATGTGAAGGGTCCTGTTAATGTTCCTGAAAATTGAAGAATCGGCATTGATAATATAGTCTTTGTCAAAGTCGCGCAGTTCATCCAGGGAATCAAACTCCCTTATTTTTCCGCTGTCATATTTCCGGATATAAAGATCCAGTTCGTCGGTATGGCGCATGTACAGGTTTTCCCATAATTCACTTTTCGTTTCCGGCGAGTTATATTCATCTTTCAGTATCCGGAAGAACTTTCTGCTGAAATCACGCGAAAAATAAACGTGTCCCAGCATATACCAGGACGCGCAGCCGCCGATTGTAACTTTCGTGATGCGGCCGTTCCTGTCTTCTGTCAGACAGTATTCATCTGTTTGATCGGGGGTATAGACAGCCGAATAATAGGAATGATATACATAGGGCTCAAATACATTCTCGACAAAATAATCATCCGACGAACATACATAGGAATTATCCGCCCTGTCGGAAAAAAGGATAAGTGAAGAAGTGTTGTTATAGCGGTAATAATCTTCATTAACTGCAATTTTCACATTGAACTTATCGGCCAGATAAAAAAGTTTCTCTTTCATATAGCCGACCACCACTGTAATGTCCCCGATCCCCGCTTCCTGAAGCTGCCTGATTTCACGTTCAATCAGGATTTCGCCCTTGACCTTAAGAAGCGCTTTCGGCTTCTCATAAGACAGAGGTGCAAACCGCGTACTCATCCCCGCGGCCATAATAACCGCATTTTTAACCTTGTAGGGTTCAAGGGCCAAAAGACCGCTTCCGGAAAGACGGCACTCCCCGTCAATCAGACCTGCGGCTTTAAGCTCAGCAGCATTCGAATTGATTTTTCCAAGAGAAACCCTGAGAAGCCTGCTTAAATCACGCTGCGATAATTTCTTATCACCGCTTTTGAATAATTCATAAAGAATCGCAAACTGATCTTTCGTAAGCATGACGTATGTCCTTTGAATGCGTTCAGATTTTGTAGTACAAAAGCAAAATGTGAACGTCATTATAATTCTTTACGGCCATACTGTCAACACTCAGGCATCCCACGGCAATATACTCTGAAAATATTTTCATTCCCATTGCCCCGGAAGCAGCCTCAGGCATTCCATG
>DCDB01000150.1 GCA_002316215.1 Lachnospiraceae bacterium UBA1066
TTTATTTTGTAATCTACTAGTGCGATTGTTTGTACAGGTTTTCAGCAGTAAAGTGTATTCTTTTTCCGGTAGCCGGCTCCAGCCAAGCAGAATGCAGTGAATTTCATTTTCCTGATGCTGCAGTTCTTTTATACTCTGCAGAAGCTCTTTTCTTTTTCGCTCAATTTGTTTTTTACTTTCTTCCATGATGGCAATAACCTTGGAATCGTCTGCGTAGTGATTGCTGACATAAGGAACATCGAAAGGTTTTCCGGCGGCAGAAAGTGAATAGATGATTTCTCTCTGATTGGCTTCAAGCCGGTTCAGACTTGTTTCAATTTTAATGCGTTCTTTTTGGTTTTGGCGACGCAGCTCTTCTGAGTTGCGGAGGATAAACAGTACTCTTTCTTTTGTCATGGCAGTATCCTTTCAGGCGGATTTTTCTTTCTTTTTCTTTTCCGGTTCTTCTTCATCAAGGGAGACAGCGGTTGCATTTTCAATAGCACCTTCTGCATCCTCCTTCGCCAGGATGACATGGTTGTAAACGTTGAGGACCATGTTCTCCGTATCTCCCAGTAGCTGCGCAATTCGTTTTACAGAAACAATCGGGATTTGATAGCAGAGGTTGGTACAGAAATTATGGCGGAAGACATGTGGTGTCAATCCATTGATTTCAGTACCGGTCACTACGGACATTGCATTGATGATCCGTTTCCATTTTCTCCGGAAACTGCTTTTTGTAAGGGGCTTATTCGTATTCATGATAAAGAGACGTGACTCTTCAAATGTGAGCGCCATGACATATTCTCGAATTGCAGGAAAAACATTTCCCGGAATGGGAACTGTGCGGTATCCGTGCTGGGATTTCGGATCCTTCTGGATGGGGAATCCTTTTTTATCGAATATGATGGCTTTATCTATTGAGACCGTATGCTTTTCAAGATTGAAATCTCCCTTTGTAAGGGCAAGTACTTCCTCCCTGCGCAGGCCGCAGCCATACAGAAGAAAGAGAAATACACGGTCTTTGGAATCCAGATTCGCCAGGAATACCGCTTTCTTTTCATTTTCCGTCAGTACACGGCGTTCCCTTGCCTTATATCGGACAGGCTTCATCGCAAAAAAGATGTCCTGTGCTACATTTGCTGGGTATAGATGTTCTGAAACCGCAGTCTTCAGGATCTGTTTGAAAGTAAGCTGGATCTGCTGCTGTGTCCGCTTCTTTCCGGATGCTTCATTCATGATCGTCTGAAAATGGATCAGTGAAATGTCCGACAGCTTGACGCAGTGAATCGATTTGAAATGTACATCCAGTATCCGATGATACATTTCAGCAGTTCTGACGGAGATGTCAGGCTTGTAGACGGTAAGCCACCGTTCGGCATAATCCTTGATTGTATAATCTGAACGTATTACGGCCTTCCTCAGGCGGACGGATTCTTCAAATAACTGCACCTTTTTTTCAAGATCCGAGGAGCTTTTTGAAGAGCGTATGTTTTTGCGGTGCTTTGTACCATCCTTGTTATAGGTTCCGTCCCAGATGAAGGCATGATACAAGCCGTCCTTTCCGATTTTGTATTTTGTAGCCATATGATCACCCTTTCCGGAAATACCGTGAAGTGATGTTTACTATTCCTTACCAGGAGAGCATAGCATAATGAATTGAAAAAGGCAACATAATAATATTATAAAATGTTGACAAAACAGAGTACAAAGTGCAATGATATGGGCAGGAAGAGGGTGATTTGATGATACTGATTGATACCGTGATGTCTGTCTTTATTCTGACAGGGTTGTGGCGGATCCTGTATCCGTCGATAACAAATGGGATGGCAATGATGTTCGGCGCAGCAGCCGGACTGATCATCATGTTCTTCCGGGTCCTGACTCTTTCAAAGAAAGGCATGCAGATTGCAGCGCATACCCTGTTTTCTATTGTCTGGTGCGTGGTAATACTGACAGCAGTCAGTAGGAACTGGATCCTTGCTGCCATAATTCCGCCGATTCTTATTATACCGGCGGCCGTTCTGTTTATTATCCTGTCTGTCTGCGTGAGAATCATCTGGCAGGAGAAGATAACCGAAAAAGCAGCGCTCAGGATAAGGAGATACTTCATAAAGAGAAAATCCGAGCGATATGAAGAGGAAGCTGAAACAAAACAATCGGATGAAAGAGAAGCAGGCGGAAATTACGGCTATGGCAACGCCGCTATTCAGCAAACTGATAAAAGGGAAATGCTGATTGAGAGCTTTGTCAACGCCATGTACAGCAGCTGCAGGACTGAGAATGAGATAGAACACAGACGAAGGGAACTTAATCGGATATTCCATCCGGATATGGCTGGCGGGAATGAGGAATTATGCAAGAGAATCAATGTGAGACATGATGAACTTATCAAAAAACTTGGGATGTAGAATCTGTACAATTGATGTACAAATGTACACCAGAGTTAGAGAAAAGAGATAATTAAATATAAGTAAGAAAGAATCTATTTTTCAAGGCTTTGAGTTATGGGACTTGCCGCGAGTGTGGCTGGTCCTTTTTTTTGGACTGAAATCCGTACAAACAGCATTGAGATTTCGTGGCAATGATGTTAAAATAAACCTAATCGTGTTAGTTTAACAATAATCAATTTTCCGCGACTGGCTGAATGTACGCATTAACGGAGAGGATATTATGATCAAGAATAATTTTGAACTGGATATAAAGATGAAATGCCTTGAATCAGGGCTTACTCAGGCTCAGCTAGGAGAACGTATAGACACTTCAGAACAGTACGTCAACCGGGTCATAAAGCAGAAAGCTGGTACTATCATGAACAGGACTTTCGTCAAGATGATGGAGGCAATGGGCTATGACGTCGTGGTGTCATACGAGAAACGTATTACGGAAAAATAAGTTATAGGTATTCTATTGTTGATATATGGGAGGATTGTCTTATGGCAACACATATGAGCATAAGACTTGCATGGCATAACGAAGGGTGGAATGGCCATATATGTATGAAACCCTGCGAAAATTCTTACTGCATAGGGCAGCATTCATATCCAGGCGATCAGATTGCGAACAACCGTGATCTTGAATTTGAGACCGCTCATGCGGGAGAACCCTGTTCAGCGCTTCCTTGTAAAGCGGCATGCGGATACAGCGTTAACGCTTTTGGAAAGGATTCAATAACCGTTCAAGTTGACCCGCCGTCATTCTTTAAAGAGGGTCAGGCAGACCCGGTTCAGATAACTCTGCCGCCCTATACTGCTTGTACATGGTGCTATGAGCAGATGTACAGCGAAGAAGTAGAGGCAAGGGAAAATACCGCCAGAAAGTATGATTATGACAAGAGAAAGAAAGGCGCGGAAAAATACTTCGCCCAGTTTGATCCCGGCAAGTCATTAATCTTTTATTATGCCGGCTACAGTAATCCATTCTCGGAGAATGAAGAAAATAATTATGTTATCGTCGGTATATCAAGATTAAAAAATTTGGGACCGCTGTATTACTACAATAACGCGACTGAGGAAGTCAAAAGAAAATATGCAGGCGGATTTGTATGGCAGATGCCTGTCACTTCAACTTATCCGGATGAAGGGTTCTGCATTCCCTTCTGGAAGTATATGGACAATGAAGATGTCTTAAAACGTCTTGTTATCAAGCCGTTTAACAGGGCTCCGTTCAAATACGGCAGCAGAGAGGTGGATAACGACGATGCGATCGAAGTTATCAACCAGATGCTCGCTGTGGTGGATGTGCTTATTGAGATTGGCGATGATTCCGAGGATTGGAACGTAAGGAAAAACTGGCTCAACAGCGTTCTGAATGAGTTGTGGACTGCAAGGGGACCATATCCGGGTTTTCCTTCTGTACTTGAATGTCTTGGGCTAAACAGCCTTGTATCCTCGTATGTCGCGCTTTCAAGTGATGAGGAGATGAAGAAATACCGATTCCAGGTAAAGGAATTGCTGGAGGGTACTACAGATCAGATAAACGGTATGGCATTTTCTAAGTCTGATTTTAGAAAAATACGCAGAGATTACAGACTTCTTGGAGATGAAAATGCAGGTTTTCTGTTTGACGTACTTTCAAGGTTCGACATCCGTGCCGATCAGATGAGCAATATTATCAGCGATGACAGGGCGAAGGTTTCAATAACAGCTTCATCAGCGGATATAAAGGAGAATCCGTATATCATTTTCGAACAATATACAGGTTACGATCCTGATGATGCGATTCCTTTCTACAAGATCGATAACGGTATCATACCTTCTCCGGAATACGGGATTGAAGAAATACTCGATGCGGGTGCAACTGAACGGCTTCGGGCATTTTGCGTTGATGAATTGAACAGGATTGCTGCTCATTCATTCGGCAAAGCAGAAACGATTCTGCAGGCAGTGAACGCCAGGATAGACAGATTGCCCGAGTGGAA
>DCDB01000097.1 GCA_002316215.1 Lachnospiraceae bacterium UBA1066
GGATCGCCGGAAGCGTTGAAACCGCGGGCGCAGACACAAGCCCGTAGGAGTTTAAAAAAATTCATAGAAATTTTACTTTTTTCCTGTCACAAAAGCCTCTTCTGATTTGTTTTATTAGTGAGAACAAATTTAGAGGAGGATTTTCCATGTCAAAGAAAAGGTTCTTATCCGCAGCATTGGGCGTGTTGCTTCTTCTGACTGTGTCGACGCCTGGAGCGCTGGCTATGGGGGAAACAAGCGCAGCGCCGGAGTCGGAAATGTCCGTCAAGTATACCTACATCAACCAGGCAAGCACCTCGCTGAGCATTTCGGCAGGTGGAACGGCAACCGTATACGGGTTTGTGCAGAAAACGCCCGCCGGGAAGTACATTTATCTCTCTTCAACCTTGCAGCGAAACTCCAACGGCACATGGTCAGACGTGACCAGCTGGTCTGCATCCTCGACGTCCTCGTCGGCCTCCATCCTCGAGACATATCAGGTGTCCAAAGGTACCTACAGGGTTGAGACGTATTACTATGTATCCGGCGACGGCGGGTACGAGTCCGGCACAGTCTATAGCAAGACTGTAACCTATTAAAGATAAATCAGCACTGTTTTGCAATCGTTCATAAAGATTTAACTTTAAAATACTGCTGCTTATCCTTAAACGAACGGATAGTTTTGACGTCTTTTAAGTCGAAAGGGTGATGCTTTTGGAAGATAGCAATATTATCGATATGCTGTTCCGGCGTGATGAAAGTGCATTAATGGAGGCAAGACGAAAATATGAAACATATTGCAGAAGCATTGCCCATTCGATATTGGATAATCCTGAGGATGAGGAGGAGTGCTTAAATGATTTATGGCTTCGTGTTTGGAATTCCATACCGCCGCAGCATCCGCAAAACCTAATGGCTTATCTGGGGAAAATCGCAAGGAATCTTTCCCTGGATAAATATCGGGAAAACCACAGGCAAAAAAGAGGGGGCGGTGCATTTGAGCTTGCTTTAGAAGAAATGGATTTTGTGATTTCGGAGCTCAATACAGTGGATGGCGAGTACGAATATAAAGAGCTATCCGCAATCATTGATTCCTTCATAAGAACGCTTCCAGCCGGAGAACGCCGCATTTTTGTGCATCGATACTGGTACTTTAGAGACATTTCACAGATTGCGAAAATTGAACAATTGAAACCTCAAAGAGTAACCCATATCCTTTTTAAAATACGCAAAGCATTAAGAAACTATTTGAAGAAAGAGGGTTTTATTGAGTATGAAAGTCGATAATTTATCCTTTCTTTATGCATTAGGAAACATTGGCGACGATTTGGTCGTGGAAGCAGTAGAAGTATACTCTCTTCCGAAAGTCGAGACAAGTACTTCTCGACGCTGTTTTCGAAGCGCAATAGCAGTAGCTGCTGCCTGTTTTGTCGTTGTCTTTATGATGACAGTGATAAATCGAATGAATATTGATCTTCCTATCGACGAAACATTGACCACAGATTCCCAGGAGAATGGAAACTATCATTCCAGTGATAAGAGTATGACAATCAAGATCAACGAATTGAAGGATGTTCCCACTCTGAGCTACATGCTGCCCATGCGTGGAGAAGATAATTTTAAACCGATGAATGAAAAAGATCTCTTCGCTTATTACGGGATATATCTGGACATGTCAAAAATCGTCCCGTCAGGAATGGTTGAAAACCTGTTAAATGATCTGTACGCTCACGGGATATACACATATCCAGATGGAACGGTTGATGATCAGAATGTTTTCTATTACCAATCGGAAAATGACGCGGCGCAAACGATCAGTGTCAGCATTAAAAAGGGCAATATTCCCTGTTTTTTCGTTGTTAAAGCATATGATAGAAAGCTGGAAAAGTCTTCAGTCAACGACACTGAGATGACCATTGCCCATTACAATGACGTGGACGGGCAGGACACTTATTATGCCGAATTTATGTACAAAGGCCTGGGGTTTGCAATTACAACAACCAATCTGAGCAAGGAAGCCCTTATCAACGCCCTGCAATATATTACAGCACAATAAAGTGCTGATAACTTCATCTTTTGGAGATAGGTGGCGAGATCCAATGCAGATATGATGTTTTTCTGAAGGAATATCAAATTAAACGTAAGAAAGGAGTGCCTGTTAAATGAAAAAGTTTAGGAACGTTGTAGCACTGTTACTTTGCCTTGTACTCACACTTTCGTTAGGTACGGCCAATGCTTCTGCTGTAGATGTTAGCGGCAACGATAGTTTTAAATCGATTTCTTGCAATGGAGTAAAAGAATTTCCTGATGGTGGTAAAATTTATACCTATATAATAAACGGAGTGGTTAACCAGTTTCCTGTTCCTCCAGACGGCTTTGATCCTGTTAAGGCTACCGATGAAGAACTCGAACGCTACGGCTTTCCTCCAAGGCCGAAAGCTCGTTCTGGTAACGAGTACTCTTCTTGGTTGGAGCTTGTAGGAGATTATACAGGAACACCACTTCCTGACATTTCAATCAGGGAAAAACCCATTACTGACATAGCAATCACTTCTTCCACAAAAAATAGTACAGCCTCTGTTACATCCATTTACTCAAGCAATTGGTCTGGATACGATTCAAATTTAGGTTCGTCCAGTTCAAATTTCTATACTCAGGTACAGGTAGATTATACACAGCCAACAATTAGCGCAATTTCCGGTTCCTCCAGCAGCAATGTTATAGGATATTGGGTAGGACTTGGTGGACATAATACTCAAAAACTTGTTCAGGCGGGTACAGCGACCACAGGACTAAGCGACCATTGGGCGTGGTATGAATATTTAAGCGCATCCCATCCCAATCCAGCAATAAGAATTAATTCTCTAACAATTAGTCCTGGCGACAGTATTCATGTTTACATAGCATTTGAAAAAGCCAACGACAAATTTAATTATTACATTGCCAATAATACAACGGGGAAGAGCGCCAGTGGTATTGTAAATTTGGATTCAGATGAATACTTTGACGGCACAACAGCTGATTGGATTGTTGAACGTGCAAGCACCTATTTACCAAATTACGGATCCATAACAATGAATACTTGCAAAACCACACTCAATACTTCAAACACATGGTTAAATATAGGGAACTTGACAGGAATTTACAAAATTACTTTAACTAGCAATGGGGCATCTTCTGGAACTGTACTGAGTCAACCCGGTAATATCAGTTCAAATAATACTCAATTTCAGTGCACTTGGAAAGCATACAGTTAACCAAAAACCCCGCCATCGTTTCGGTATGGTAAAAACAGAATGATAGATTTGGTGTAGATTTGATTTGTAGTTACAATAATGAGGACTGCATTTTACGCAGCCCTCATTATTATCTAGGCAATACTACCAGCATAGTAAGTGGTTGTGTTCAGTAGACATTCAAATAAAAACAAGATTTAGTTTGATATTTCTGGCATCCTTCGGAGGTTTTCCGCGTGATGTCTTTTATATCATGGTATTAATTTTATGCGAATCAACTTCTTACCATAGCTGTATAAAAGCGCACAAATCATTGTCACAAAATGCCTCTTCATTTTGTTTTTATTGATAGAGAGAAATATCTGGTGTTAGCTATGCAAAAGCCTCAAGGCTATTTCTCTGCTGAATCTTTTAATAAAACATGACAATGCCAGTTGAATCGAAGGGCGGTAATCACGTTGCACTGCATAAAGGCGGAAGTGTTCTTGATGAAAAACAAAATAAACAACCAAAAGGAAAATTCGGCATGACAATACCTGCCGAAATTAAGTAGAAGCTGAGCGTATGGCGGGTGCTGCCGTGTAGGTTGGAGCTGACGAGGTTGATATTGTATGGTCTGGACTTCATACAATATCAAGCGGTTCTCTGCCAATATACATAAGGCAAAAGCTATACGCCGGAAAAGATTCCATCCCCGTATAAAAAGACAATACAGCGCAAAAAGCGACGACGACCCCTAGGCAGGGCGCTGCTTGATAGAATAGTTTTTGCGGCCGAGTTTACGAATATCAGTAAACTCGGCCGCTTTTGTCTTTGTGCCTTTTTGCCTGGGTGCCGCAGTCCTCCCCGCCTCCTTTCCCTGAGTTTCCGGGAAAGGAGGTGGAAACGGATGGACAAACAGTATTCCATTGAACTAAATGGCAGGCAAATTCCGGTCAGCAAGGAAGTATATTATGCCTTCAAGCGTCCTGCTTGGAAAGAGCGCAAGCGCAGTCAGGTTCGCAAGTAAAAGGAGCTGTCGCTCGAGGCGTTTGCGGACGCGGGGTTTGAGATTCCTTCCGGTGAGGCGCTTGTTGACGAGATTGTCGAGGACAAGCTGTTGTTGGACATGCTGTTCAAGGCGCTTGAGGAGTTGACTGACGATGAACGTTTTCTGGTCAACGAGCTGTTTTACAACGGCAAATCGGAACGCGAGCTGTCTAAAGAAACCTGTGTGCCGCGAAAGACGCTCGCCTACCGCAGAGCTAAGGTGTTGGAGAAACTGCGCAGGCTGATTGAAAAAATGTAGAAAATTTTTCGCCCACCCGCCCCCTAACTTTCCTTTGGATTGTGAGGGGGTTTTTCTTTTCCCCGAAACGGAGGTGAAGGACATGAGAAAAAGCGTAAATGCCGCTTTGACGCAAAGCGAGGAAACGACGGAAGAACTGGTCGGCATCCTGAACGCCATCAGCGTGGTGTCAAAGCGGCTGGCAAAAAAGCTTACGATGCTCGAAAAGCCGCCTGACGAAGGGAGAGATAAGACTGATGGAACAGCCGAAACCGCTGCTGCCCATGCCGATTAAAGCCG
>DCDB01000355.1 GCA_002316215.1 Lachnospiraceae bacterium UBA1066
ATAACGAAATTAAGGCAGATAAAGAATTTAAGGCAGAAAAAGAATTTAAGGCAGAAAAAGAATTTAAGGCAGAAAAAGAATTTAAGGCAGAAAAAGAAGCTGCCATAATGGATGAAGAAAAACCTGCTGCCGATTCTTTATCGGATAAAAAGGATAGTTTTGACCAGGCCAATGCTGAAGACCAGTCAGGTGAAAATACGTCAGAAAAAAAGGAAGGGACAATTAGAAGCGTCCGTATTTCTCTCGTAGAGCCGAATAAAGATCAGCCCAGGAAAAACTTTGATGATGCTGCCCTTGAAGAACTCACGGAGTCGATAAAGCTTTATGGGGTCATACAGCCGCTGCTTGTTCAGCAAAAAGACGGTTTTTATGAGATTATTGCCGGTGAAAGGCGCTGGAGGGCCGCGAAAAAGGCGGGTTTGAAAGAAATACCGGTCATTGTTAAGGATTTTACTTCAAAACAGGCGGTAGAAATATCTTTGATTGAAAATATTCAGAGGGAAGATCTAAATCCTATTGAAGAAGCTTTGGCTTATGACAGGCTTATTTATGAGTTCACTTTAACACAGGAAGAGGTTTCTGAAAGAGTTTCTAAAAGCCGCTCTGCTGTTACGAATTCCCTGCGTCTTCTTAAGCTGGGCGATGATGTGCGACAGATGGTGATCAGCGGAGAACTTTCTGAAGGACACGCCAGAACTATTTTGGGGATCCCTGACGCCGGAGTACAGAAAAAACTGGCGGATCGTATTGTTAAAGAGAGACTTTCTGTCAGAGAGACCGAAAGAATTGTAAAAAATATGATGACACCTGTTATCCCCAGGGAAAGAAAAAGAAATTATGAGAAAGAGGCAATTTTGAACAGCCTTTCAGAAAAACTGAAAAGTAAGCTGGGGACAAAAGTCGAAATTAAAGAAAACGGAAGAAATAAGGGGAAAATTGAAATAGAATATTATTCCGATGATGAACTCGACCGTATCTTTGATCTGCTTCAGTCAATAAGCTGAATATCGTGTACGGATTTTTGCGAATAACTGCATAAAGGAGAGTTAATGAGTAATTTATTTTCATCGATGGGAATTGATTCCGGAATTATCACCATAATTCTTATGATCATAACAATAGTTCTTATTGTTCTCGTAATGAATATGTATAATGCCGTAAAAAAGATGAACAAGCGCTATCGTATATTCATGAAAGGCAGCAACGGACAGTCTCTCGAAAAAGAATTCGGCAGGAAGTTTACGCAGATCGAAAAAATGTCGAATATCCAGGACAGTCAGGAAAGCGAGATGAAATTTATTGAAGCTGTCCAGAACAGAAGTCTTATAAAATACGGTGTGGTAAAATATGATGCATTTGAGGATGTCGGAGGTAAGCTAAGTTTTGTACTTGCCATGCTCGATAATAACGATACCGGAATAGTACTGAATGCCATCCACAGTAAAGAAAATTGTTTCTTATACATTAAAGAAGTAGTCAAAGGAGAGTCCTATATTATGTTAAGCGATGAAGAGATACAGGCCCTCAGGATCGCTAAAAAATTCGGAGATGATTCTGATACACAGAGCATTTAAAAACACTTAGTTATGTAAATATAAAAGAGCGGAAAATAGAGTTATGTAAACCTGAACAAAATCTGCAGCACAAAACAGCCTAATAACATAAAACAAAAAAACAAAACGTTAAAACATGAGTAAATCTGCATCAAGTCTATAAATACGAGAATCTCTGACCGAAGCAACGGAATTATCTTCAGACGGATAATATCAGATGATGTTTTTGGAATTTTGACGCTTGCATCATCAGATTATAGAATTTAGATCAGATAATATTAAAGAAATTATGGATTTACGGTAAGTTTGAGATAGAATATAAAAAAGCAGAAATTATTTGGAGGAGCCATGCTGGACATTAAATTTTTAAGAGAAAAACCGGAAATAGTTAGGCAGAATATCAAAAACAAGTTTCAGGACAGAAAGCTGCCGCTTGTAGATGAAGTTATTGAGCTGGATAAAAGAAACAGAGAGATTAAGCAGGAGGTAGAAAACCTTCGGGCGAACAGGAACAAAGTTTCAAAGCAGATCGGAAGCCTGATGCAGCAGGGAAAGAAAGAAGAAGCGGCTAAGATCAAGGAAGAAATCGCTAAAGAAGGCAGCCGTATCGATGAGCTGACCGAAGAGGAAAACAAGACAGAGGAAGAAATCACAAAGCGGATGATGGTGATTCCGAATATCATCGATCCGTCGGTGCCGATCGGGAAGAACGATACAGAAAATGTAGAAGTGGAACGTTTCGGTGAGCCGGTGGTACCGGATTTCGAAATTCCGTATCATACGGACATTATGGAGAGCTTTGACGGCCTGGATCTTGATGCTGCGCATCGTGTCGCCGGCAACGGTTTCTATTATCTTATGGGGGATATCGCCCGTCTCCATTCGGCTGTCATTTCCTATGCGAGAGACTTTATGATCGGCCGCGGATTTACCTATTGCGTGCCTCCTTTCATGATCCGCAGCAACGTCGTTACGGGCGTTATGAGTTTCGATGAAATGGATGCCATGATGTATAAAATCGAAGGCGAGGATCTTTATCTGATCGGGACGTCTGAGCACAGTATGATCGGAAAATTCATTGACCAGATCGTGCCGGAAGCCAGCCTGCCGCTGACCCTTACTTCTTATTCGCCGTGCTTCCGTAAAGAAAAGGGCGCACACGGTATTGAAGAGCGCGGCGTATATCGTATCCATCAGTTTGAAAAGCAGGAAATGATCGTCGTATGTAAACCGGAAGACAGCCCGAAGTGGTTTGACAAGCTGTGGCAGAATACGGTTGATCTTTTCCGTTCACTGGATGTCCCGGTACGCACTCTGGAATGCTGCTCCGGGGATCTTGCGGATCTTAAGGTAAAATCGCTGGATGTAGAAGCATGGTCTCCGCGTCAGAAAAAGTATTTTGAAGTCGGCTCCTGCTCGAATCTCGGCGATGCCCAGGCAAGAAGGCTTAAGATAAGAGTTGCCGCGGAAGACGGCAGCAAGTATCTGGCCCATACGCTTAACAACACAGTTGTTGCGCCGCCGCGCATGCTGATCGCATTTCTTGAAAATAATCTGAAGGAAGACGGAAGCGTCAGTATTCCGGAAGTCCTTCGTCCGTATATGGGCGGCAAGGACAAATTGGTTCCGAAGCATCAGAAGTAATTTGCATTTTTATTTGGTTCCGAAGCATCAGAAGTAATTTGCATTTTTATTATGAAGACTGTTAGTGCCGCGTTACCGAAAGTAATTCATGCTGTATTAGAAGTAATTCGCGCTGCAGTTTCGGAAGTTCAAAAAGTTTCTGCCTGTATATGAAAGAGTTGGTTGAGGCAAGTGATAAACTATCATCATATCCGGGCAGGGTTAATCATATTTTACAGAGGTGAAATGCATACATATCTTGAATCGGCAGGTTTTGGCAGCATAAAAGGACGGCGCGAGCTGGATCGCCTGGTAAGCGATACGGTTCTTCATTTTGATGAAAAAAATATCTTTGAAGATGAAGAGGGCACACTGATGGCTGAATTTTCCCGGGACTACGCGCCCGGGATCGGCCTTACTGTCTGCGGAGAATTTGACGATACAGGCGATTTCCACCCGGAATATTCATTTCCGTATTTCAAGGGGGCCGGCGTCAGTTCGGAGGAAGAAGTGAGCCTCGAGAAGCATGCCGGAAAGGAATCCTTCGCCGGCGCCTGCGATGATCCGAGGGTCGGTGTCACAATGATTTTTTACCTGATTAATATGGGAGAATTTTTATCGAAAAAGACAAAGATGCCGGAAAATGAAGTTCCGGGTCCGGTGAAGTTTTCCGCTCTGGCCAAGGAAGGCGAGATCCTGCTTCCGGTGAGGAAAGATAAAAATTCCGAGAAGGAATACCGCAAGCAGGCGCAGGAGTATTCGAAGCTGGTAAACGCTGCGCGCTTCGGCGATGAAGAGGCAATTGAAAGCCTGACGCTGGAGGATATCGACATTTATGCGATGATCTCTGAAAGACTGGAAAAAGAGGACGTGCTTTCCATCGTGGATACGAGTTTTATGCCTTATGGCATCGAGTGCGATCAGTACAGCATTATCGGAACGATCATTACATGTGAGAAGGTCCGGAACATTTACACCGGCGAACATATTTATGAGATGGAAGTTGAAATCTGCGACATCCATATGGATCTCTGCATCAATGCCGAAAGGCTTTTTGGCGAACCGAAGCCGGGCCGCCGCTTCAAAGGGCTCGTATGGCTGCAGGGCGATGTCTGTTTTAATGGATGAGCGAAAATCCGATGGATGCGTGCGGATGTGAAGAGCATCCTGAAAAATATTTCGGAAATATTCCGGACAGCATAA
>DCDB01000193.1 GCA_002316215.1 Lachnospiraceae bacterium UBA1066
AACGTTGGGACAGTAGTGATCCCAAGTGATAGATATGTTCCCGGACTTCCGTATGAGGCTGAAATTGGATAAGAAAACCGGGAAAGTAATGTACGGCGCCGACATTCAATCGGTATTCGATATTTGCTGGTACACCTTTTCCAGAATGGTAGCTGACGTTGCGCCGCCGGTGGATGAAGACCTTAACTATTTTGAATCTCAAGGCTCCATACTGTCCTGCCTTGCCTGCGGCAAATACTTTGTGCGGCATTCAAGCCGCCAGCTATATTGTAATAACTGGGACTGCCAGGCCGAGCGTAATCGCAGAAACAGGCGAGCGAGCTATGCTCGGAAGAAGGCGAAGGAAGTAGAAAACAAGGAATAAAAATTAAACTCACTACCATGCCGGGTATGTGTGTGACGTTGTAAATGCTTTCGGATTAAAACTTATTCATGCATTTATTGAAAATTTAACAGAAATGTGATATCCTTTGCATAACAGCTCTTAATTGGAGGTATAACTTATGGCTGTAAGTTATAAGAAGTTGCAACACTTAATGATTGATAGAAATATATCTAATGCTGAACTTATGCGTAGAGCAAACATATCAGCAAATATAATCACGAAAATTAGAACAGGCCAATATATAGCGTTAGATAAAGTGGAAAGCATTTGTTTGGCAATGTGCTGTACACCTAATGATATTTTGGAGTTTGTTCCGGACGAGGAGCAGATGAAAAAATGCCGAAACAAGTAAAATCCAAGAAGCGCGTAGCTGAGCATGGCGAGGTTTTTACAGCCGAACGCGAGGTTAAAGCCATGTGCGACTTGGTGAAACAGGAAACTGAAAGAATTGACTCACGATTTTTGGAGCCTGCCTGCGGTAATGGAAATTTCCTTGCAGAAATACTTTCAAGGAAGCTGGCTGTTGTGAGGAAAAAATATAAAAAAAGCCCTTATGATTGGGAGCGCAATTCACTTCTGGCGCTGGGCAGCTTATATGGAGTGGATTTACTAATCGACAACTGCATTGAATGTAGGCAGCGGCTATTTGAAATGTGGGATAAGGAATATAAGGCTATATGTAAAAAAGAGTGCAATGATGACACCCGCGAGGCCGCCAAGTTTATTCTTTCCCGTAACATCGTTTGCGGCAATGCGCTGACGCTCAAATGTGTCGATGAAAATGGAAAGGATACTAATGAACCTATTGTTTTTTCCGAATGGACTTTTCCATTTAATGATGCTCTGATGCAGCGCAGCGATTATACCTTTGCCGAACTGCTGGCTGCTGAAGAGGAAAGGCCTAAACGTAAAAAGAAAAAAGACGAGCCTGAGCAAATATCACTCATGCTCGATGAGGATATAAGAGAGGCGCCCTCGGATGAAGGAGTGTTCCTGAAGAAATGCATATCACATTATAGGAGGATACAGGAAAATGGCTGATACAGGATTATTTAATAATGTATACAATCCGGACGTGCTGTCCTGCCTTGCAAATCTCTCAAACGATGAGGTTTTTACTCCGCCGGACGTAGTAAACGCTATGCTTGATATGCTGCCGCAGGAACTCTTTCAAAACCCGGATACCACCTTTCTTGATCCCGCCTGCAAGACCGGTGTTTTTCTCAGGGAAATTGCCAAAAGGCTTATCAAAGGACTGGAGCCGCAGTTCCCGGACTTACAGGAGCGTATAGACCACATTTTCCATAAGCAGCTCTTTGGTATAGCGATTACGGAACTGACAGGTTTTTTATCCCGTCGGAGCGTTTATTGTTCGAAGTTCCCGAACACTGAATTCTCGGTATCGCTTTTTGATGATGAACAAGGTAATATTCGGTTTAGAAAAATTAAGCATACTTGGCGTGACGGAAAGTGTGTTTATTGCGGTGCATCTCAAAGCCAATACGCTCGTAGCGACGATTTGGAGACGCACGCCTACGAATGGATACATACTAATAAGCCAGAGGAGATTTTTAATATGAAGTTTGATGTGATTATTAGTAATCCGCCTTATCAGCTTTCGGACGGCGGCGGTAATGGCGCAAGTGCTAAACCTATTTATCAGTTGTTTGTACAGAAAGCTAAGAAGTTGAATCCGCGTTATCTTACTATGATTATTCCTTCTCGCTGGTTCACAGGTGGAAAAGGGTTAGATGAATTTCGTGATGAAATGCTTCATGACAGAAGGCTGCGGGTTATACATGATTATCCCGAGGCATCGGATTGCTTTTCAGGTGTTCAAATTAAAGGTGGTGTTTCGTATTTTCTATGGGATCGTGATAACGAGGGCGATTGTGCCGTTTTTTCTCACAAAGGGGATATTGTTAATGGTCCGGTTGTTCGTCCATTACTTGAACAAGGCTGTGATACCTTTATACGCTATAACGAGGCTATAGATATCTTGCATAAAGTCATGTCTCACAAAGAAAAATCAATGGAAAATCTTGTGAGCGCAAGGATGCCTTTCGGTTTACCCAACACATATAAAGGCAACAAAACTAAAAAATCAGAATCTGATTTGATTATTTATGTTAGCGGCAATGATAGAGAAGTACGCGGAACTACAGCTTATGTTCCTAACAAAGAGGTAACTAAAGGAAGAGAAATGATTCCTTGGGAAAAAGTATATATTGCAAAAGCCGGGAGTGGTAGTGACGCCTTTCCTCACCCTATACTTCCAAAGCCATTTTATGGTGCTCCTTATACCGTATGCAACGAGAGTTATCTTGTAATCGGTCCATTTAAAAATAAAGCTGAGTGTGATAATGTAATGTCTTATATTGCCACGAAGTTCTTCCGTTTCTTAGTCCTCCTTAAGAAAAATTCACAAAATGCTCCAAAGGGTGTATATCAACTTGTTCCACAGCAAGATTTTTCTAAACCATGGACTGATGAGGAACTCTACAAAAAGTACGGCATTACAAAGAAAGAGATTGAATTTATTGACTCTCTCATTCGTCCCATGGACTTAGATGGAGGTGACGATAGTGGCAACTGAATTCTTTATTCAACGGCCTGCGATCACACCAACCATCTATGTGTATGAACTCATTGGCGTGGCCTCTCACAAGGGGTACATAAAAATCGGATATACTGAACGGGATGCGGCTACCCGCATCAAGGAGCAGCTGCACACTGCTGCTGTTCCATTTAAGATTCTCTATCAAGAGAGTGCCATGAGGGAGGATGGCTCTGTCTTTACTGATAAGGATATACATCGAATCTTAGAACGACGAGGTTTCAGACAGCTCAATGCAGTCGCTGACGATAACGAGTGGTACAATTGCTCCCTAAATGATGTCAAGGCGGCTATTGTTGAACTTAAAACCGGAAGAATCACTGCTGACAGTCGGACAGCTGCATTCCGTATGCGTCCGGAGCAGCAGGCAGCCGTAAAACGCACGGTAGAGTATTTTACCAAGGCAAAATATGACGAGCCGGACAGAGCTCCAAAATTCTTGTGGAATGCCAAAATGCGTTTTGGTAAGACCTTTGCAGCTTATCAGCTAGCAAAAAAGATGGGCTTTAAGCGCATGTTGGTGCTTACCTTTAAGCCCGCTGTCGAATCCGCATGGCGAGATGATTTGCTTTCTCATATTGATTTCGAAGGCTGGCAGTTTGTTTCCAATAAGGACGCGCACAACAATAATGTTAATATCGATCAGGCCTACGCGAAGTGTGATAAAAAGAAGCCTATCGTTGTTTTTGGTTCCTTTCAAGACTTGTTGGGTACCAATGAGAATGGTGGCATAAAAGCTAAGAATGAATTTATCCATGCGGAAAACTGGGACTTGGTTATTTTTGATGAGTATCACTTTGGCGCATGGCGAGAAAATGCCAAAAAGCTCTTTGAGAATCCTGATGAGGAAGAAATAGTCGACTTTGATATAGAGAAGTACAAGAAGGATGAGGCCGATAACGCCTACAACGAAACCTTCCTTCCCATCACAGCCGGTTATTATTTATACCTTTCCGGCACACCTTTCCGCGCCATTAATAGCGGCGAATTTATAGAGGATCAGATCTATAACTGGACATATTCTGACGAGCAACGTGCAAAGGAAAGCTGGAAAGGCCCTGGCAATCCCTATTTATCGTTGCCGAGAATGGTCATGCTCACTTACCGGATACCGGATAGCATTCGCCAGATTGCCATGCAAGGCGAGTTTAACGAGTTCGACTTAAATGTATTCTTTTCTGCCAAGGGTAAAGGCAAAGATGCGCGGTTTGTTTACGAGAATGAAGTGCAGAAATGGCTTGATCTGATTCGCGGTTCTTATCTTCCATCCAATGTTGATGATATGAAGCTCGGGCAGGACAAGCGTCCTCCAATGCCTTTCTCCGATACACGACTTTTGAATGTTCTGAATCACACAATTTGGTTTTTGCCGAATGTGGCATCCTGCCAGGCTATGTATAACCTGATGATGCAAAAGCAGAACGGGTATTACAACCAGAAATATAAAATTATCGTTTGCGCCGGAACAGAAGCCGGCATAGGCTTGGATGCCCTCTATCCTGTTCTTCACGCTATGGGAAATCCATTGGAGACATACACCATCACCCTCACCTGTGGCAAGCTAACTACGGGTGTTACCGTAAAGCCGTGGACAGGCATATTCATGCTGCGTAACCTTAAGAGCCCGGAGACCTATTTCCAAGCAGCATTTCGTGTCCAATCTCCGTGGGTAGTTAAAGATGAAGAAGGTAAAGACCTGATTATGAAAGAAGAATGCTATGTCTTTGACTTTGCTTTGGACAGGGCGCTGCGACAGATAGCTGACTACTCTTGCCGTTTGAATGTTGATGAAAGCAATCCCGAAAAGAAGGTAGCAGAGTTCATTAATTTCTTGCCGGTGTTGGCCTATGACGGCAGCACCATGCGGCAGATTAATGCGCAGGACATTCTCGACATCGCAATGGCCGGAACTTCTGCTACTTTGCTTGCAAAGCGCTGGGAATCTGCGCTACTTGTTAATGTCGATAATGACACTCTGCAACGCCTAATGAATAACAAAGAAGCTCTCGACGCTCTTATGAGCATTGAAGGTTTCCGCTCGTTGAATCAAGATATTCAGACAATCATCAACAAGTCAGAAGCGGTAAAGAAAGCCAAGAAAGAATCCGAGAAGATGACTCCGAAGGAGAAAAAGGAAATCTCAGAAGAGGAAAAGGAATATAAGTCTCTTCGGAAGCAGATTCAGGAAAAGCTCATCAAGTTTGCTACCCGTATTCCGATATTTATGTATCTCACTGATTATCGCGAGCGGTCACTCAGAGATGTTATAACTCAGCTTGAGCCGGGATTGTTTAAAAAGGTAACGGGCTTAAACGTAAAGGATTTTGAACTTCTTTGCAGCCTTGGGGTATTTAATGCAAGCCTGATGAACGATGCCATTTTTAAGTTCAAGCGTTACGAAGACAGCAGCCTTTCCTATACCGGTATCGACAAGCACGAAGGAAAGGATATCGGTGGCTGGGATACCGTCATCAAACGCGAAGAATATGATAGACTGTTTTACAATCAACAGGCTACAATGGAATCCATCAACTCGGCGTTCGAAGAAGCAATTGAAAAAGATGTTAAGCCCGTTGCAGATGTGCCAAAGCCTGATCCAAAACCATCTGCTACAACATATGTTACGGGGCAGTTTGGAATTAAGCCTCCGCTGTCGAAAGTAGCCGAGCATAAGAACCCTTATAGCACCAGCACGCAAGCCGATGAGGAAATGAAAGAGTTTGTTATACCGGAGATTTCGGAAGGCGATGCGGTTAAGCATAAGAGCTTCGGTGATGGTATAGTTACAAAGATCGATAAAGCTGGGAAACACATTCGTGTGAAGTTTGCAGTTGGGGAAAAACTCTTCTTATTCCCAGATGCTTTCAAGCAGGGTTACTTGAAGTTGTAACAGACTTCTAGGTGTTAGCAATACTGTCGGCACGATATAAATAATATATTCAACGAGAAAGACTGCACCAAAGGTTTTATCCTTCAGTGCAGTCCTTTCTTTGCTGTCTCCGCCTGAAGAGAGTCGGTCAAAAATATACTTGTTTTCGTAAATCCCTAAGGCCAACTCCCTTACACAGCCATTTTTTTATGATTTTGGTTTTTCTGTTTGATTTGTCTCATAATGCAAAATTTCAAGAGCCTCGTTATGGCTTTGTTCGGCCAAATATTTTGAATACCAGTGCGAAAGCGTAAGCAAAATAACCGCAAAGCCTATTGCAAGCAGGACACCATGCCAGTCGATACCAAAATCTTTCCACCTCATTGGCCATAAAGCATTTACCATCTGAAATCACTACTGTCCCAACGTTA
>DCDB01000116.1 GCA_002316215.1 Lachnospiraceae bacterium UBA1066
CTTTGTAAATAATAAAATCAGCCGCCGATAAGCCAGTCGTATAGTTCCTGATACTGAAGGGCGGAATGCTGCCACGAGAAATCCATCGCCATGCCGCGGTCAACAATCTTATTCCACTCGCGTCTTCTGTCATAATAGACCTTTTCCGCGTAACGGATCGTAGACATCATCTCATGGGCGTTGTAATTGACGAAGGAGAAACCTGTTCCGGTTCCGTCAAATTCGTTATACGGCTCGACAGTATCCTTGAGGCCGCCTGTCTCCCGGACAATAGGAACCGTCCCATAACGAAGAGACATAAGCTGAGAAAGGCCGCACGGTTCAAACTGCGAAGGCATCAGGAAAGCATCGCTTGCCGCATAAATCTTGTGGGAAAGCGCATCATTATAGTAAATCTGCGCAGAGACCTTTCCGCCGTACTTCCATGCAAAGTGACGGAACATATTCTCATAACGTTCTTCGCCAGTGCCAAGCACAGCGAACTGAACCGCATCCTGGCAAAGTTCATCCATAACATAAGCAATCAGGTCAAAGCCTTTCTGATCCGTAAGCCTTGATACAATGCCGATCAGCATAACCTTCGGATCCACAGCAAGACCGAGATCCGCCTGGAGTGCAAGCTTATTCTTAACCTTCTCTTTACGGAAAGTACGGGCATCGTAGTTCTGGTAAATAACCTTGTCCGTTGCCGGATTGAACACATCATAATCGATGCCGTTAACGATTCCGCGCAGATCATTTGCACGCGCCCGCATAAGCCCGTCCAGGCCTTCGCCGTAATACGGCATCTTTATTTCTTCGGCATAAGTCTTCGAAACGGTTGTGATCGCATTTGCATAAACAAGACCGCCTTTGAGAAGATCGCCATCCTTATGGAACTCGAGTTTATCCGGCGTAAAATAATAATCCGGAAGCCCGACAATATCCTTCACCGTCTTAATATCCCAGACGCCCTGGAACTTCAGGTTATGGATCGTCATGATCGTCTTGATGCCGCGGTAAAATTCATTTTCCTGGAAGGTGCTGCTGAGATAAACGGGGATCAGGCCTGTCTGCCAGTCATGGCAGTGGATAATATCCGGTCTGAAATCTATGGTCGGCAGTATGGAAAGCGCCGCCTTGCTGAAGAAAGAGAAACGCCAGAGATCATAGGGCATTCCCGCATAAGGCTTATCACAGGTGAAATAGTCCTGATTATCGATAAAATAATAATGAACCCCTTCGTATTCGCACTCCAGTATTCCGACGTAATAGCTGTTCCAGTTAAAATCCATATAAAAACTGGTACGGAATTTCAGCAGATCCTTCCACTTTTGATCCATAAAGGAATAAAGAGGCATAATAACCCTGCAGTCATAATATTCTTTATCCAATGTTTTAGGGAGAGATCCTACAACATCTGCCAAGCCGCCTGTCTTAACAAATGGAACACATTCAGAAGCGATAAAAAGAATCTTTTTCATCTTTTTCAACCCTCCATAAAGAACTTTTCTTGTGCTAATTATAGAACATTCTTTTTGTATTGTCGACACATCTCTTTCATTTCATTTGCCGATTTTAGCGTATTTTCCGTAATTTCCGCACCGCCGATCAGCCTTGCGAGTTCTTCCGCGGACTCCCTGTCGTCCAACACCTCGATATGGGTAACGGCTGCGCCGCCGGTAAGTTCTTTCGTTATCGCATAGTGTGTATCCGCCATGGCGGCAATCTGCGGAAGATGCGTGATGCAGAGCACCTGGCGGCTTCGCCCGATGAGAGCCATCTTTTCAGCGACTTTCTGGGCGGTTCTCCCCGAAATACCCGCGTCGATTTCATCAAATATCAGGGTCTCAGTCGCATCCGAAGCCGCAAACAGAGTTTTTATGCCGAGCATGATCCTGGAGAGTTCACCGCCGGATACGACACGGGAAAGAGCTCGTCTCGTCTCTCCCGGATTCGTCGAAATCATAAATTCCACAGCGTCTTTGCCGTCAGCCGTATAATCTTCCGTTTCATGGAAATCGACGGCAAAATCCGCCTTTGAAAAATTCAGGTCCGCAAGCTGCTCCTTCACGCCGGATGCAAAAGCTGCGGCCGTTTTTTTTCTCTCCGCTGTCAAAGACGCCGACAGGACTTTAAGTTTCTCTTCAGCTTCCCTGAAACTCTTCTCCAGTCCCTTCCTGTTTTCTTCATAATTGCAGAGTTCGGATAGCTCCTCTGATTTCTCTTCTTTCGCCTCCAGGATTTCCTCTATGGAATTCCCGTATTTCTGCTTCAGCCGGTTTATAAGATCCAGCCTTTCTTCCGTATCATTAAAAGTTTCTTCCTCAAAGCTCAGATTATCGAGATAATCCGATATTTCCCTGTTAAAATCATTCAGAAGGTCATCGACACCGGAAAGAGATTCCTTCATCTTCTCTATAGCCGCGTCGTACTCGCACACCCCGTCAAGCTCGCGTACAGCTCTCCCGATGCTTTCGCCGGCACCGTTTTCCGTATCGTATCCCGTCAGGGCATAAGCACGTCCTGCAGCTTCCGCAATCCTCCTTGCATTTGAAAGCTTTCTGTAAGTCTTTTCGACTTCCTCATCCTCACCCGGCGTAAGTCCTGCGCTTTCAATATCGTTAATCTCGAATTCCAGAAAAGAAGCCCTCCGGCTCCTTTCCTCCTGGCTCATTGTCTCAGATCCCAGCTTTTTTTTAAGCCCGGCATATATGCGGTACTGCGCACGCACTTCCGCCTTAAGGCCGGCAATACTTTCCCTGCCGTATTCATCCAGCAGCATCAGCTGGCGTTCAGGATGCAGAAGCTTCTGATGTTCGCTCTGCCCATGGATATCCAGGAGCAAAGAGGCGCATTCCCGCACTTCCTGAGCTGTTTTTGTCTCGCCGTTTATCCTGCAGGCGCTCCGCCCGTCCTGCATTTTCCTTGAAATGAGGACAATACCGTCCTCCGGCTCAACCTCCATCTTCCGCAGCTCTTCGATAACAGAGGGCGTGCTGACTTCAAACACAGTTTCCGCAAGACCGTAGGGTGCATCGGAACGGATCATGTCACGCACTGTCTTTCCGCCGAGAGCCATGCCGATCGCATCAATAATGATGGACTTCCCGGCACCGGTTTCTCCCGTCAGGATATTCAGGCCGTCCGTAAAATCAACATCGATTTCGCGGATCAGCGCCAGATTTTTTATATGCAGGTTTCTCAGCATTTTCTCTCACCTTATAATCATACACTAAAGTCTTCCCTGCGCGCGGAGTACTCCGCGCGGCTAACGCCGGTAAATTCTCAATTTCAGAAGCCGCCGCACTGGATCAAATCCATAAAGATTTTCTCACAGCCTCCCGGCTTCATTTAGCGCCGGCATGTACTTTCGTACATATCCGGAGGAAAATATCAGAATCAGCCTCAGAACTTTGCAATTTGATTAATTCTGTCGATAACCGCCGCGACATTGTCCGGCGAGCGCAGAACACACATAATCGTATCATCTCCGGCGATACACCCGAGTATTTCATTCCAGTCCAGGCTGTCGAGGGCTGCGGCCGCAGCCATTGCCATGCCGGAGACCGTTTTCAGGACCAGAATGTTTCCGGAAGTCTCCGCCGCAACAAAGGCATCCTGCAGAACACGCTTATACTTCTGGCTCAAATCCACATTTTCGCCGGCGCCGGCCGTATAATGCAGACGGCCGCCCTGCGAAGCAGTTTTATGCAGCTGAAGCTGACGGATGTCTCTTGATACCGTCGCCTGCGTCACCATAAAGCCGGCTTCATTCAGCCGGCGGGCAAGTTCTTCCTGCGTTTCAATATCAAATTTCTGTATCAGCTGCAGTATTTGTTCATGTCTGGCATTTTTCATTCAGGTATCCGCCATTTTCGTCCTAAGGACTTCCAGGAAACTGATATTATTGATTTTTACGATTCTTGTACATTTTGAAGCACGTTTTACAACAATGCGGCTTCCTGTCGTCACCGGCACGCCGTCTTCGCCGTCAAATGAAACCGAGGCCGAAGCAGCCTCTTCAGAGTGTCCTTTTCCTATTTCAACCGTAATGCGGTCTTTGGATGAAAGTATAATACTCCGGATGTTAAGCGTATGCGCTGCGAGCGGCGTCATAATCAGAAGCTTTGCCTCCGGAGATACAATCGGTCCTCCGGCAGAAAGGCTGTAACCCGTCGAGCCCGTTGCAGAGGAAAGAATGATGCCGTCCGCCTGGTATTCATTCAGGAACGCTCCATTGACATAATTCTTAAACCTCAGAACTCTGGGATGCCCCTGCCTCGTAATGACGACATCGTTCAGCGCAAGATCCCGGAAAACCGCCTGATCTTCCTGATAAATCGTACCTTCCAGCATCATGCGTTTCTCAATCGTGCATTCATTTGCAATCAGATGCTCAAGAGACGGAAAAATCGACTTCTGGTCAACCTCCGCGAGATACCCCAGAGTACCCAGGTTGATTCCTAAAAGGGGCGTTCCCGCGTCAAGAACCTTCTTGGCCGCCCTCAAAAGCGTCCCGTCGCCGCCCAGGACGAGAAGACATTCCGCATCTTCCGGTACATTCTCCCCCCTGTCAAGAATCCGGCAGGCGGCACCTTTTTCAATAAGAAATGAAGCTATCTGTTTTGAAATACTTTCGGCGTTATCCTTTTCCGTATTCCGGAGAACCGCAAATTTCCTCATACAGAACCTCCGTCTATGCATCCGTATCTAATCCAGTTCCTCATGCGCGCGCCGCACGGTATCCTTTACGGTTTCATCGCTAAGAAAGCTTCCGCTGCCTTTTTTCAGATAGAGCAGATACTCGATATTTCCTTCAGGCCCTTTAATAGGGGAATAGTCAAGTCCTTCCGGGGAAAATCCAATAGAACAGGCATAATCTGCAGTCTTTCGGATCACCTCCTCATGGACGGTCTTATCTTTCACAACGCCGTGCTTCCCAACTTTTTCCCTGCCGGCTTCAAACTGCGGCTTAATGAGGCATACAACCCGGCCGTCCGGCGCAAGAAGATCCCGGACAGGGAGAAGCACCTTGGTGAGCGAAATAAAGCTCACGTCAATACTGATGAAATCCGCAGAATAACCTATATCTGAAGGCTTTACATAACGGATATTCGTTTTCTCCATAGAAGTGACGCGGCTGTCGTTCCGAAGCTTCCAGTCCAGCTGACCGCGTCCCACGTCGATTGCATAGACATGCACTGCCCCGTTTTTAAGCATACAGTCCGTAAATCCGCCTGTCGAGCTTCCGACATCAATGCAGTTCCGGCCCTCAAGCGCAATCGGGAAAACGCGCATGGCTTTTTCAAGCTTGAAGCCGCCCCGGCTTACATACGGCAGCGTCTCGCCGCGGACTTCAACAGCCGCATTTTCGTCAAATGAAGTTCCGGCTTTATCCTCCCGGCTGCCGTCAACAAAAACGACGCCGGACATTATAATAGCCTTGGCCTTTTCACGCGAGGCAGCAAGCCCCTTTTCCACCAGAAGCAGATCCAATCTTTTCTTCATTCAAAATCTTCCGTTTCGCCGTTATTGTCCAATTTCTGGATTTTCTTTTCTACCAGATCTATTTTTCCACTGACGTCTTTTAAAAGCTTCATACCGTCTTCATATATGGCAAAAGAATCTTCCAGAGAAACGTCCGGGTTCTCCAGATCTTTGATCATCTTATCCAGTTTTTGAAAACTTTCCTCAACTGTCAGTTCCTTTTCTTCTTTATTATCCATCTTTCTCTGTCTCCCTGGCTTCAGCCGCAATACTGCCGTCCGCCACCCTGATGCGGAGCATATCTCCTCTTTTAACCTGCGCTATGCTGACGACAGCCTTCCTGTTTGAATCCGTAACGTAGGAAAAGCCCTGTTTCAGCTTATCCAGAGGATTCAGTCCCTTAAAACGCTCGATCAGCATGGCATAGCGTATCTTCCGGCTTTCAAGAAGCTTTATTTCATTTTCCGAAAGATATCTCCGGAAGTCCTGCTCTTTCTTACGGGCTTCCTCAAGTTTTTTCTGCATGGAATCCGACATGCGTTCTTCCGCGTCCGCAAGACGCCTCCTCCTGTCATTCAGGCGGCTTGCAGGACTTAAGGCTGCAAGCCTTGCCTGATACCAGCGGATGTTTCCGCGCGCGGCAGCAATCTCACTCTCCGTCCTTCGTTTCAGCGCCGAACGGCAGCCTTCCATTCTCTCACAGAACTTCGTATAATCGAAAACTGCCAGCTCGGCCGCTGCTGAGGGCGTAGGCGCCCGAAGATCCGCCGCATAATCGGCAATAGTGGTATCCGTTTCATGGCCGACGGCGGATATAACAGGCGTTTCGCAATAGAATATTGCTCTTGCGACCGCTTCTTCATTAAAGGCCCACAGGTCTTCAAGCGATCCGCCTCCGCGTCCGACAATAATAACGTCGACACCCTTTCTGTCCAAAGCTTCGATACCGTGCGCAATTGAAGCAGCAGCGCCCTCACCCTGAACAAGCGCAGGACTTAAGATCAGCTGCACATAAGGATTCCGCCTCTTTGCGATATTTTGTATATCCCGGATAGCCGCTCCCGTCGGTGCTGTAACGATGCCGACCCGCATGGCATACTTCGGTATGGGCATCTTATAGCGGGCATCAAACATTCCCATTTCTTCAAGTTCTTTTTTAAGTGCCAGAAAACGCTCGTACAGGACACCGGCCCCTTCGCGGCGTATTTCGCGCGCATAAAGCTGATACTTTCCGTCGCGTTCATAGACTTCGACGCTGCCTCCGCAGATAACCCTGTCTCCGTCCTTCATGGGAAATGAAAGCCCCCTGCGGTTTCCGGCGAACATGATACAGGAAATAGCCGCTCCTTCATCCTTCAGAGAAAAATAGATATGTCCGGAGGTATGGTATTTACAGTTCGACACTTCTCCGCGTATAAAGACAGAGGCAAGAAGTACGTCCTCCGAAAAGATTCGTTTAATGTATCGGTTGACCTGGCTTACAGAATAGACAGCTTCCATTATTTTCTCGAGAGTTCTCCGAGGATTCCGTTTACAAATGACGGAGACTCGTCACCTCCGTACAGCTTTGCCAGCTCCACGGCTTCATTAATTGCAACGCCGTCCGGAATCGTCTCATCAAACTTCATTTCGAATACAGCCACACGCAGGATGGCGAGGTCGCAGCTGGCAAAACGGTTCGTTTTCCAGCCTTTCGCCGTACTGTTTAAAAGGGTATCAATTTCCGGAATTTTCTCCTCAACAGCACGAAAACGTTCCAGAAGAAAGGTTCTGTCCTCTTCCTCAAGGTTTTCCACCCCGTCAAGATATAGTTCCGCCTGCTCCTGCATTTCATTCTTTTTATTAAATGCGTAAAGAAAGACCATCTTAAAAAGATGCTCGCGCAGTTTTCTTCTGCTCACTGATTTTCTCCGATCTAAATACTTAAATTGCCCATAATGCTGCGGATTGTCTCCTCGTACGCGCGATTTCCGCAATCCAAAAGCATTCGGAAAACGCGAATCTGCGGCGCAAATTGCTCTTTTTCCATGTCTTTTTGCGTCCCGGGATTTTTTCTGAAAGCAGACAGCTTTCATGCTTTTTACAGCTGCATTATAAGCAGATTATACACTAAGTAGCTGGTTTTAAAAAGCATTTCTCCTGAAAAGGATTTGTTAAATTTAAAAATCCGTATAAAAAAAGGCCGCATAAAATGCAGCCTTAAGAATCTGCCTTCTTCCGGGAGCTTACTTTTTTTCTTCCATATCAACACCGGCAATGCGGATATTGACGTCTGTAACTTCCATTCCCGTCATGTTTTCGATCGCGTTCTTAACCCTCTCCTGCACTGCCTTGCTGACTTCCGGAATGCTGAAGCCGTAATCGATATTCAGGGAAAGATCCACCGTCACGCAGTTGTCCAGAACATCGACGCGAACACCTTTCGAAAGGTTCTTGATGCCCATTTTCGCAACGAGCTCGTTTGTAATATTTCCGGCCATCGAAGAAACTCCCTTGACCTCCGTCGCAGCAAGCCCCGCGATAATTGCTACGATCTCATCCGCAATCTTTACGGTTCCTATTTCACCGTCTTTGCTGATCGTATACGTTTTTCCTGATTCTGCCATTTCCTCTGCCTCCGTCTGATGTTTTTCAGATCGACAATATCTGGAATTTTTCCTGCTCGCAGGATATCTTCCGAATCTGGATATTTTCATTATATATCTTCCTTACATATTCCGGGCACAAAACATTTTGACCTTTTAACGTTTGTACCCTGTCATTTCTAATATAACTCACAACACGATTATAGCAACAAGCCCCGGAAGATTCAATCTGAATCTTCCGTCCAGCCTCCGAACTCGGACAGCTTCAGCTTTTTGTTGCGGTCGCAGGTCATCCCGATACTCCACTCGTGTACAAACAGAAGAAGCGGATTTCCGCGCATATCCTTTATTTTCTTCATATCCGTCGTGCCTTCCAGATGTTCGATGTCGATGTCCTCAGGATTCTCTATCCAGCGGATATATTCATAAGGAAGGTTTTCCATATAGATCTCAACGTTGTATTCCGTTTCCAGACGGAACTTCAGGACATCCAGCTGCAGGACACCGACGACGCCGACGACGATTTCTTCCATGCCGGTACGGTATTCCTGGAAAATCTGGATGGCGCCTTCCTGAGCGATTTCTTCCACTCCTTTGGTAAACTGCTTGCGCTTCATCGTATCGACCTGGCGCACCCGTGCAAAATGCTCCGGTGCAAAGGTCGGGATCCCGCCGAACTTAAAGTCTTCTCCGGGCATACATACAGTATCCCCGATAGAAAAGTTGCCGGGATCGAAAACACCGATAATATCACCGGCCCAGGCTTCGGAAACAACATGCCGGTCATCCGCCATCATCTGCTGAGGCTGGGAGAGCCTGGCTTTATGCCGTCCCTGTACATGCCAGACTTCCATGTTCGCATCAAAATGTCCGGATACAATCCGCATGAAAGCGACCCGGTCGCGATGGTTTTTATTCATATTCGCCTGGATTTTGAAAACAAAAGCCGAAAAATCATGTGTCGCCGGATCGATCAGACCTTTATCCGACATTCTTGGAAGCGGCGGGCTTGTCATTTTAAGGAAATGCTTAAGGAAGGTCTCGACGCCGAAATTTGTAAGGGCAGAGCCGAAAAAGACCGGCGACTGTTCGCCGCGGCTGACCTTCTTCTGGTCAAATTCAACGGAAGCCCCGTCCAGCAGCTCGATCTCCTCGCGCAGAGTTTCTGACTCCGCCTCGGTCACATAAGGTTCAAGTGCGCTGTCGCCAAGCCGTATTTCTTCCTCTGTTCCTTCCTTTGTCCCCTTTAAGGTATCGTGGAAAATGAGCACCCGCGCCGTATTGCGGTCGTAGACGCCCTTGAAGTTTTTTCCGGATCCGATCGGCCAGTTTACAGGACAGCACGGAATCCCCAGCTCATTTTCAATTTCGTCGATGAGTTCGAAAGAATCCCTGGCATCGCGGTCCATTTTGTTGATAAAAGTAAAAATCGGGATATGGCGGCGTGCGCAGACCTTAAAAAGCTTTCTTGTCTGGGCCTCAACACCGCGTGCGCCGTCAATGACCATAACGGCTGAATCCGCTGCCATCAGTGTCCGGTAAGTGTCCTCGGAAAAGTCCTGATGTCCCGGCGTATCCAGGATATTGATGCAGTAATTATCATAGTTGAACTGCAGTACGGAAGATGTTACGGAAA
The DNA here is from genome assembly GCA_002316215.1 of Lachnospiraceae bacterium UBA1066. Taxonomy (GTDB): domain Bacteria; phylum Bacillota; class Clostridia; order Lachnospirales; family Lachnospiraceae; genus Chordicoccus. The sequence continues at coordinate 9,691 of DCDB01000116.1, forward strand.
TTCCTCTCTGCTTCTCAATTTCCATCCAGTCGGATACTGCATGCCTTGCCGTTGCCTTTCCCTTGACGGACCCTGCCAGATTGATGGCGCCCCCGTAAAGAAGAAATTTTTCCGTCAAAGTCGTTTTTCCGGCATCCGGGTGGGAAATAATCGCAAAGGTACGGCGTTTCGTTATCTCGTCCATAAAAATAAAAAATCCTTTCAGGTATCTTATTTAATAAGCCGTAATGGAACCTCTTCCAGCCGTATATCGAGCGGTACTCCTGCCCATACAGCGCAGAAATATTCTTTGTCAATATGCAGAAAGCGGTGCCAGCCGTCCATTTTTAAGTCTTTAAGGCCGTGCAGAAGCCCCTCGCCCGTCCATTTAATATAACTTTCTTTCATGACCCACATGCGGAAAAAGGCTTCCTGCCTGTCCTCGTGCGTCAGGAAATCACGGTATTCCCCGACAGAAAAAATTTTCTTCCCGAGCTTATCAATATCCGTCACACGCTGTTCCTGGATATCGATTCCGAGCGGTACGCCCCCGATGGCAAGTATGACATAAACGCCGGAATGACTGATATTGAACTCAATTTCCGGATGCTGCCCGAAATAGGGCTTGCCGTGTTCTTTTGTCTTTTTTCCGCATTCTTCAAGAGTGAGACCGTAAAGATGCATCAGAGCATAAGAAAGCAGTCTTTCAGCGATGCTGCTTGCATCCGTCCCACTCAGATCTTTTCGTTCGTTTATACGAACATAATATACATGGACCAGCCGGTCACTGTTCTTTTCTCTCATTTTCCGAAAGCTTTTCGATAGCCGCACGTATCCGTGACAGCGATTCGTCCTTTCCGAGAATTTCCATGAGCTGCGTCGCGCCGCCGGGGGTCATCTGCTTTCCGGAAACTGCTGTCCGGATCGGCCACATGACCTGGCCGTTCTTAAGTCCCCTGTCTTTCGCAAAGCCAAGGAGAAGGCTGTAGAGCGCATCGTTTCCGTAATCGTCTGCCGCTTCAAGGACAGGAAGCACGGCCTTAAGCGCCTCAAGCGATAACGGAATTGTTGTCTTCATTTTCTTATGTTCATACATGGAGCAGTCATAATCCGGTACTTTTTCCAGAAAACCGATCAATTCCGGGATGTCCTCAAATGTCTCGATCCTGCTTTTTGCCATATTTGAAATCTTTTGAAGATCAAGATCTTTCGAGATTGCCTGGCGGATAAACGGCATCGCTCTGTCCTGATACTCACGGTCATCCATGCGGCGGATATACTCGCCGTTCATCCATTTTAGCTTGGCAATATCAAAAACCGCCGGGCTCTTATTAATCTTGCGGTAGTCAAACTCCTTCACCAGCTCAGGCAGGGTCTTAATCTCCTGATTATCCTCCGGGCTCCAGCCCAGAAGAGCGACATAATTGACGATGGCCTGCGGAAGAAGCCCCTGGTCTACCAGATCCTCAAACGAGGAATGCCCGGAGCGTTTGGACAATTTGTGATGCTCTTCATCGGTAATCAGAGGGCAGTGCACGTACGTCGGAATGTCCCAGCCGAAAGCTTCATAGAGCCTGTTATACTTCGGGCTCGAGGAAAGGTACTCATTTCCCCGTACAACATGCGTGATTCCCATCAAATGGTCATCAATGACATTAGCAAAATTATACGTCGGATATCCGTCGGATTTTATAAGAATCATATCATCAAGCTCTTTATTCTCAACCGTGATATCTCCGTATATTTCGTCATGAAAAGTCGTCGTTCCCTCATTCGGGACATTAAGGCGGACGACATGGGGTATCCCCGCTTCAAGATTTGCCCTGATTTCTTCCTTCGAAAGAGAAAGGCAGTGCTTATCGTACATCGCATATTCTTTATCCGAGCCCTGCTCTTTTAAGCTGTCCAGACGTTCCTTCGTACAGAAACAGTAATAGGCATCTCCCTGCTCAATCAGCTGCCCGGCATACTTATTGTATATTCCCAGCGCGCAGCGCTCACTCTGGACATAAGGCCCTGCGCCTCCGTCTTTATCAGGTCCTTCGTCAAATGAAATTCCGGCATCGCTGAGCGTCTGGTAGATAATTTCCAGAGCTCCCGGAACGAAACGCTCCTGATCCGTGTCCTCGATGCGCAGCATAAAGCTTCCGCCGGCATGCTTGGCAATCAGATAAGAATAAAGTGCTGTACGTAAATTTCCGACATGCATCCTGCCTGTCGGGCTTGGGGCAAATCTCGTTTTTACCATCTTCATCTGTATACATTCGGAAGGATATCGCGCGGCTTTACATGATAAATCATATCCGCGATATTATCCGAATAATTTTCCTCCTCATTAATTAAAATAATCCTGTTTCCGTCAAAATATTTAATGCAGCCCTGCGCCAGCATGGAATCCATCGTGCAGCCTAAGACCAGCAGCGTGTCCGCCTGGGAAATTTCATTTGCCGCATCTGTAACCAGCTGATTCCGGATCATTTCGCCTGCAAGGGTGATCTGCGGACGGACAGGCTGTCCGCATTTTGTGCAAAGCGGGATGCCGTCTGCATTTTTCATAAACTCCACGTCATATTCCGTATGGCAGTGCGGGCAGCGGTTCTGGTAAACAGAGCCGTGCAGTTCCAGGACGTGACGCATCCCCGCTCTTCCGGGAATTCCGTATACGGATCTTGTTACAACACTGAAAAGCTTCCCGTCGTCTTCCATCTTTTTAAGCGCATGGATGCAGGCATCCGGCTCCCCAAGCTTGCTCAGGATTTCGTTGTGATAAAAATCGAAGAAGGTCTTCATCCTCGTGTTATAGAAAGAAGCAGAAAAGATTTCTTCCGGTGAATATCCGTATTTTGTCTCGATTGCATAGGCCGTGTCGACCAGACGGTAGTCCAGGCACCCGCAGTCGGCAGCAACGTGACGGCCGAGGAGACAGACGATGTGACCGCTGTTGCGAATAGCATCTTCAAGGCTTTTTGTATCCATAAGCAATTCCTCCTTTTCCTTATTTGAAGCTTATAAAACAGCCCTCTGAACCGTACTCAGTAGGCATTAACGACATCGCCCCAAAGATCCCTTTCTTCTTTCCTGAAACGGATTTTCCGGGATACTGAAAGCGCAACCGACATTTCCAGCATCAGTAACAGTACAGAAGTACCCCCGTAACTGATAAACGGAAGCGTTATTCCCGTCGTCGGTATTAAATTAAGCACAACACATATATTCAGGATTACCTGAAGAGATATATGTGCAAAAATCCCTGTCACCATAAGCGATCCGTATAGATCCGGCGCATTCTGGGCAATAAAGAACAGGCGGTACAGCATATAAATAAAGAGCAGGATGACAAGAATTCCGCCGAAAATCCCGAGCTCTTCGCATACAATCGAAAAAATCATATCATTCTGCGCCTCCGGAAGGGCACCCAGCTTCTGCGTGCTGTTTCCGAGACCTTTTCCGAAAAGACCACCGCTTCCCAGAGCATAAAGCGCCTGAAGGATCTGATATCCGTCACCGTCTGCATACTTTTCCGGATTCTGCCAGACCAGTATTCTTGATATACGGAAAGAGGTTCCGGATGAGGCATATTTCCATAAAACATAAACTCCTGCAGCTATCAATGCCGCACCCACTGCCGCAAGAATGATAAATGGCGCGGTTCTCGGATGCGCGACAAAAATAATAACGCAGTCCATAAGGAAAATAATAATCGCGGTACTCAGGTTCTCTGTAAAGTAGTAAGCAAAGAAAGCCAGCAGTGCACCTGCAAAAAGCGGGAGCAGACAGGCCTTGATTCCCTTAAAGCGGCGTCCCATCTTTACAATCAGCAGCGGGACTAAAACGATCACGGCAATCTTCGCCAGTTCTGACGGCTGAAACTGGACTCCCAGCTTAAGCCATCTCCGGGCTCCATTCACCGAAACGCCCAGAGGACTCCTGACCAGCGCCATTAGTGCAAGTGCAGCTACAAAAATAAAGCCTCCCACTTTCCACAGGATATGATAATCCAGAAGGGAAAGTAAAATTGCAAGCACGATGGCGCAGATTGAAATAATCGCCTGTTTTGAAAAATAGTACATGTCATTTCCGAATTTCACCTGGGCCGTGTAAGCGCTCGTGCTGTAAAGCATGACGAGGCCGAAGCCTGTCAGGAGCAGGATCACGGCGACAAGGCTGTAATCATAATAATCTGTCTTGCGTTTTTTCAATCCTTGTCTCCCATGATTTTCAGGTACTGCTGATAAGCCTCCCGGAATCCGGCATAATCTTCATCCAGTGTTTCGTAGCTTTCATGCCTTAAATCCTCAACGACTCTGCAGACCGCATTGTAGAGCGGAGTAAGGCTGAGATAGGCGGATACGCCTTTCAGCGTATGCGCTTCTTCAAAAGCCTGTTTATAATTCTTGCTTCCGAGAGCCGCATCCAGGCTTTCAAAGCTGGCGTCATTCGTAAAAGTATAAAGACATTTGACATACAGCCCTTCATCCTGAAGAAAACGGTTCATTGCCTCCGGCACATTGCAGCCCCATGCCTCCAGTCCGTCAATTACATTAGCCATTTTATTTCTGCTCCTTTCGTAAAAAAACATTCCTGATGTATGCGATTGTTCTCACTTCCCCCTCCTCCGACCACATGCGGAGAAGAAATTCCATCTGTTCTTTTGTTTCAGGATGGATATACCAGCTTTTTTCTTTATTCTTCAGGAAATAATTCAGCGGTTCGGTATCCGTATAGTCTTTCCCGAGATAAACTCTTGAAGCGCTGACCCTGTCAAAAATCATTTCGGCGACATACTTCTCCGGCATTCGTGTGCCTCCGAGAACCAACAGGCTGTTCGGATCTCCCGAATAGTCTATCCAGTACTCAAAATGGTGCTTATTTCTTCCTTTGTGATGCAGCCAGGCCGTAGAAACGCCGTCTGCTTCACGCTCTGCATTGTTCGGGCTCCGCGTCCCCTGGTAATATTTTGCCCCCACCCAGAATTCTGTCGGCGAAAGCTTTGATAAATCATGGAACAAGCCCTGTCTTATAAGTCCGGCCCTCAGGCAGTAGCCCATAACCAGATTATGATGTTTTGTTATCGTCTTCAGATGTCCGATGATGTTCATTTTTCTTAAGAAGGTCTCCAGCCAGCTTTCCCGTAAGCACGCCTACCGATCTCGGCGCCAGAATATATTCGCGCTGATCCGGGAGGAGATCTTCATCCGCTCCCTGCGTAAACTCCTCACCCGGTTTCGCGTCCGTCTCCATTGCCCTGAACCATCCCATGCCGTGCGGAAGGGTAGGAAGTGCAAACGAATGTTTCTCCCAGTGGGCATTGAAAGCAATATAGATGAAGTCATCCGCGCTCCCGTCCTCCCTCTTCGCATAAAGCCCGCAGTACATCGCGGCTATGGAGCGGGAGTGCCTGTCATTCGGACAGAACCACGCTTTTGTATCATGAAATGAAATATCCGGAAATCCGTAAGATCTGTAGTCCGTCCCGCGGAGTTCTTTTGCCCCGTGAAGGATCGGATGCCTCTTCCTGAAGGCTGTCAGCTTTCGGAGAAAATCCGTCAGATCACTGTTCTTCCGCATTTCGTTCCAGTCCACCCAGCCCACGGCATTGTCGCAGGAATAGGCGTTATTATTGCCGCCCTGGGAATTCCCGAATTCATCTCCCGCAAGAAGAAGAGGTATCCCCGCCGAAAGGAAGACATAGCTTAAGGCGTTCCTGATCTGCTTTTTACGCAGCTGCATGACGGCGCTTTTTCTTGTAGCACCTTCAACGCCGCAGTTCCAGCTGTAATTAAACGCTGTCCCGTCGCTGTTGTCTTCTCCGTTTTCCTCATTGTGCTTCCAGTCATAACTGACGGCATCCATAAGCGTAAATCCGTTAGTGTTGGCCGCATAGTTCACAATGCCGTTCGTCGGAGGATTCCGCCTTATCACATTTTCAAAGCCTTCCGTCTGGCCCTCATCCCCCTTGAGAAACTGCCGTACCGTAACCAAAAAGGCATCGTTATATTCAATAATATTCCGGAACTTCGGTATTCCGCTCCCGAAGAGCCAGCCCGCATCTACTTTTTCAAAAAACATCTTCGTCCTTGAAAGCAGCGGATCCCTGACCAGCAGGCTCATCGGAACAGAACTTCCGACAAAATGAAAGCCGTCTATATGGTACTCGATTTTCCAGAAACGTACAGCCCTGATAACAGAGGCCGTATCCGCTTCCTTCGGAACGTAAAATTCCATAATACATTCGATGCCGGCCTCATGAAAAGACCTTACCATCGTTTTTACTTCATTTACAGAATCTTCGGCATGGGAAAATGCCTGTTTCGGCGCAAAATAATAATTATTTACAGCATATCCCCAGTAGTTACGCGGCATCTCCGGCCTGTTTCGGACGGTGTGCGCCATCATGAGGCTCTGTACTTTAATTTCGTCGTCCCACTCATACATCGGCATGAATTCGACGGCATTAAATCCCAGTTCCTGAATATACGGAATCTTCTGCACTGCCCCCAGAAAAGTCCCTTTTTCTTTTACGCCGGAGTTCGTCTGCTTTGTAAATCCCCGCACGTGGCATTTATAAATATTGAGTTCAGAAAAAGGAATATCAGGAGGCTTATCGCCCGCCCAGTCAAATTCATCCGCCGCCGGAAAGCAGATACCTTTCGAAATTCTCCGGGCAAAGGGATCCAGCTGTTTCTTGCCGCCCACCCGATAATAGTAGCCGATTTTATCCGCATCTTCTGTCTCAACGAAAACAGCGCTGACATCTCCCGTTCTTTCTTCCGGCGGAAGCTCAATCTCACTGATAATATTCTTTCCTGCCGCATCCGTTAAGACCAGTTCTGCTTTTTCTTCATCCGGAATGTTAAATGAAAAGTTCAGCCCTCCGGGAAGTATTTCGGCACCGACCCGTTCAGGATTCCCCCTTTTGCAGCCTTTTACTTTATCCATTGACATTCCGCCAGCCTCCCCATGAAATTCTCAATAATACTTTTTGATACCCCGTTCAAAAAGTTTTGCCTGCGGGCAGGAAACTTTTTGGACTTTTGACGCTTGTATCATATTATACCTTATTTTCGAAAGGATTTCATCAGATACTTCTTCTTTTTTATTATGCAGATGTTTTTTATTGTTTTTAGCGTCTCTTTATGTTATCCTCTTCTTAACAAAGAAAAGGAGGTCATTTCCATGGCTGAAAATGAACACATACACGATGATAATTGCGGATGCGGCGAAGATGAAGATCTCGGAACCGTAACGCTGACCCTTGAGGATGACAAAGAAGTTGAATGTGCGATCCTTTCAATCTATCCTGTCGGCGACAATCAGTACATTGCTCTTCTGCCGCTGGACGAAAACGGTGAAGCCAACGAGGAAAGTGATGTCCTCATTTACCGCTTCATCGATAACGGAGAGGATGAGGATCCTGAAATCGAGAACATCGAGGACGACGAAGAATATGATGCTGCTGCCGATGCCTTTGATGAACTGCTCGACGAAGAAGAATTTGATGATGATTCCGAGGACGATGAGGATGCACCCGCTGATGATGCCGATGATCCCACCGCGGAGAAAGATCTGTAAAAAGAGATCCTTACAAAAAACTGCCGAATTGCTTCGGCAGTTTTTTATTGTCTATTTTTTTGATGTGCTTCCGAATCCGCCGTTTCTTTCGGCGCTTGCATGGTCTCCTTCGGCAATCCCGAATGGCAGGAAAATTCCCTGCATAAAGCTGTCGTTCCTTTTCAGGTTCAGGGTCTTTCCTTCATTGGAATCATTCGTAACCTTCGCGAATATGTGGCCTTCATTATCCGAATTGTAATAATCGCTGTCAATCACGCCCACGGTATTATTGAGCTGAAGCCTGTACTTGAAGCCAAGACCGCTTCTTGGGAAGAGCAGGAGCACCCATCCCTCCCTCATGCGGACGCGGATTCCGGTCGGAATCTTGATGCTTTCGCCCGGAGCGAGCAAAAGATCTTCCGTCAGGAAAAAATCATAACCTGCAGAACCGGATGTCGCTCTTTCCGGCAGCTTTATTTCACTGTAAATATTTTTCAGCCCGCCGCAGCATTCTTTTCCAAAAGTATCGCCCCAGGCAGTTTCAAACTGCCCGAAGCTTACTTTTTCAAATTCAGCTATTCTCTCCATCGGTATCCTCAAGATCTTCAGGGCCGGCCGACGCTACGACGCGCCCGATATCCGCGTTATCGGTATCCTTTGGGCAGTCCTTGATGGAGAAACTGATGCGTCCCATCTTATCCTTGCCCAGGCAGACAACGCGCACAATATCGCCGAGCTGCAGGACATCTTCTACTTTATTAATTCTGGAATTGGCTATTTTCGAAATATGTACCATTCCTTCTTTACCCGGAGCGAATTCAAGGAATGCGCCGAATTCTTTTATCGTAACAACCTTTCCGGTAAGGATCATGCCCTTTTCAAAATCCGTCGTAATAATCCGGATGGCATCGATGGCTTTGTCCATATTTTCCTTATCCGTGCCGCAGACAGAAACCGAACCATCGTCGTCAATATCGATCTGCACTTTATACAGGTCAATAAGAGCATTGATCGTCTTGCCTCGCTGGCCGACGACATCACCGATTTTCTCCGGATCAATCTTGATCTGTACAATCTTCGGCGCCCACCTGGAAACTTCTTTTCTGGGCTCGGCTATGCAGGGCTCCATGATGTTCGTCAGGATATATTCTCTTGCCTGCCTGGTCTTTGCGATAGCTTCTTCAACAATCGCACGGGTCAGTCCGTGGATTTTGATATCCATCTGGATCGCCGTAATTCCGTCATGCGTGCCGGCAACCTTAAAGTCCATATC
>DCDB01000315.1 GCA_002316215.1 Lachnospiraceae bacterium UBA1066
GTAAGGCAGCAGAATTTCATCATGATCATCGGACCTATGGCCACGCAGTGATCGTATCTGACGCCCTTTTCCACCTGCTCGTCAATGACGGTCGTAACGACCCCTTTGTGCCTATAGGATCCGTCATCTGTTGTAATAAAAAGGTTCCCCGCTACGGCACGCATCTTATCTTCGAAGAAAATAAGCCCCTTCGTCCGGGCTCCGATGATAACATCCGCGTCTGCCCCGTGCTCGTGTAGCCATTTAACCTGAGGATATACAGGCGCTGTTCCGACGCCTCCGGCGACAAAAAGGAATTTTGTATGATGGAGCTTTTCTTCACTCATGGACAAAATAGCAGAAGGTTTACCAAGTGGTCCTACGATATCTTCAAAGAAATCGCCCTCCTGCAGCTCCAGGAACTTCTCGGTTGAGACCCCGACCGGCTGAAATACGATCGTGACATAACCCTTTTCTCTGTCATAATCACAGATTGTAAGAGGAATGCGCTCTCCTGCCTCGTCCTTTTTTGCGATCAGGAACTGCCCCGGCTCACAATGTCTTGCTACCAGCGGCGCTTCGACATCCATAAGCCATACGACATCGCTTAACTGTTCCTTTTTTATTATCTTGTACATGGCATCCTTTCCTTTGATTTAATTATTCACCACATAAGTTTCACTTGTCGGAATACTTATTTTCCCGTTTTCATCCTGTATTATAACTGAAAAGATATGGGTACCGGAAGTCATTTTCACAGGAACGGTATAAAGCGTGCTGTTAATTGTAGGAGTAGCATCAAATGCATAATAAGCTTTACATCCGGAGGGCACGGTTACCGTTATAGTCGTTCCGGCCGTATAATCTCCGGACGCAGGTGTTACTGCCGGAGGATTCGGCCGGACAAGGGTGACGTTGTATACATGAAGGACGACATCGCTTTTTATGCCTTTTTCATTGATGGCAATGGCTCTTATTTCATTCCGCCCTTCGGAAGTCGCAATCGGGTTCTTATATACGGTGCTGCTTTCCGTCGGATCCGTTCCGTCGGTCGTATAATAAACCGTATCTCCCTCATCCGCGGACAGACTTACCTGGATCTTTGTTTTATAAGTGCCTTCAGCCGGAGAAAATGCAGGACTGCTGCAGATATAATCAGCATAGCTTGTTCGTACGGTTTCGCTTTCACAGTCATCCATAAGATTCTTTATCGAATCTTTATCACCTTCCATCTCAAAGATGGCGATGAGATCTCCGTAGGCTTCGATATTTTCGGGATCTGTTCCGATTATGGAGCGAAGTGTCTGTTTCGCGGTGCCGTAATCCTTCTGGGCCATCAGAATAGAGGCCTGAAGAAGCTTTGCTTCCAGGGATTCGGGATTGAGACGAAGAGCCTGCTTGGCATATTCCAGGGCGTCAGCATAATTTTTGCTGTCATACGTTTCCCTGGACATACGCATCTGGTAATCAAAATCATTATGGTTTTTATTGTCTATATAGTATTTTGCGAAAAAAGCCAATATAACGCAGCCTACAATGATGAGAAGCGTGATGAGGATGCCCTTCCACACGCTTTTTTTCTTCTTTTTAACCTTGGGGATTTCCTGCTTTTTTTCCTGTTCCTCTTTTAATTTGTTCTGTATATTCTGCTGCTTGAGCATATACTCAACAGAATTATAATTATAATCGGGAACAAGCTGCACTTCCGCATGACATACCGGACACCTTAGCTCTCCGTTCGGAATTTCAGCTCCGCAAATCCTGCATTTCATAAATTTGTTCACTCCGCCTTACTGAAATCTTCAAATTCTTCCATCGTCATCAGTATCTTTCTGGGCTTTGTACCTTCTTCTTCGCCTACGACACCGGCTTCGCAGAGCTGATCCATAATCCTTGCTGCACGGTTGAAGCCTATTTTAAAAACTCGCTGGAGCATGCCAATAGAAGCTTTATCTTTTTCGATAATAAATTTTCCCGCTTCCCCGAAATATTCATCCCTTTCATTTTCAGAAGAGGATCCGGAAACAGGAGAATTATTAATAGTTTCAGTTATTTTTTCCTCAACGTCTTTATTATACACCCGTTCATTGCTTTGTGAAGAAAGAAATTTGACCACCTCGGTAATATCATTATCCGAAACAAAAGCGCCCTGAACACGGGCAGGCTTTGAATATCCCTGCGGGTAAAAAAGCATATCTCCTTTGCCGAGAAGTTTTTCCGCACCGTTCATATCGAGAATGGTACGGCTGTCGACACCGGAGGATACAGAAAGAGCAATCCTGGAAGGCATGTTGGCTTTAATGAGACCCGTTACGACATTGACGGAAGGACGCTGGGTCGCAATAATCAGATGAAGCCCGGCTGCGCGCGCCAGCTGCGCGAGGCGGCAGATAGCGTCTTCCACTTCTCCCGGAGCCACCATCATAAGATCTGCGAGCTCATCGACGATAATGACAATCTGCGGAAGCCGCTTAAGCTTTTCTGTTCCTTCCGCGGCTTCACTGTTTAAATGGTCAATCCGCTCATTGTAAGCACGGACATCGCGGACGCCGCTGTATTCGGCAAATTTGTTGTAGCGGTCCGTCATTTCCTGGACGGCCCAGTTAAGCGCGCCGGCGGCCTTCTTCGGATCTGTCACGACAGGAATAAGAAGGTGCGGAATACCGTCATAGATCTTAAGCTCAACGACCTTAGGGTCGATCATCAGCATGCGTACCTGATCCGGCGTCGACTTGAACAGGATACTCATGATCAGTGTATTTATGCATACGGATTTACCGGATCCGGTGGCCCCGGCAATCAGCAGATGAGGCATTTTCTCAATATCGGCAATAACAGGCTTACCGCCTATATCCTTGCCGACGGCAAAAGCAAGAGTTGCTTTGCAGCTTCTGTATTCCTGCGAATCAATAAGGTCCCTGAAGAACACGGGGGAATTTTCTTTGTTCGGAACTTCAATTCCTACAGCGGCTTTTCCCGGGATCGGAGCTTCAATGCGGATATCCGCTGTTGCCAGATTGAGCTTGATGTCATCTGAAAGGGCAAGGATCCGGCTGACCTTGACACCCTGCTCCGGCTGCAATTCATATCTGGTAACGGTAGGCCCGCGGCTCACATTTGTCACACGCACATTGACGCCGAAATCCATGAAAATCTGCTGAAGTTTTGCTGCCGTATCCATTAAGGTCTGACGCGAATCGCCCGCCTGTACTGTACCCTTGGTAAGCAGGGAAGAAGAAGGAAGACGGTAAACCGGCTTATCCGCTTCTTTTCTGGTGATTTCATCACGGATAGAAGCCGCACCTTTTTCGATATCTTCTTTTGAGGATTTCGTCTTTTTATTCGAAGAAGCGTAGCCCGGGATAACCTCATCTTCTTCGTCATGAAGAACGGTTTTTTCATTCGCGTCATTCCCGTTCTTCGTTTTCGCATCAACGTTTTCTGCCTTTTGAGACTTTTCAGATGTATCCGTAAGGGCGTCCTTTACACCTGTTCTGTCTTTTGACGTATCCGAAGCCTTTTCGGCATTCTTTGCCCCGGAAAGCACACCGCGGAGGAAAAGCGGCATTCCTGCAGCTTTTTTTATGTCAGGCGCCGGTGTATCCGTTTTTACCGGCTGTGCAACACCTTCGATCGTTATAGAATCCAGGTTAAGCGCCGGTGTGTCTGCAGCTGCATTTTCTGAAGAAGCCTCCGGCGTGCTGACCGTATCTTTTGCCGCTTTTCTGGAAAAACCGGAAGCGATATCAGAGGAGGAATGTTTTGCAGATGCTTTTTTCCCGGCTTCTGTCTCCGCATATTCTGCGGCTTTTTTCTTTAGAGTCTCTTCTTCCAGCTTTGCCATTGCAGCTTTTCTTAATTCGTCCTGCCTTGCTTTTCTTATAGCACGCTTTTTACGTGTTTCCTCGCGGTTCACTTTTGCCCGGCGCGCTGCATGGACGCTTCTTTGTCCGAGGTTTGTAAGAATGGGTCTCTGCGTCATAATAATGACGGCGATAACGATACCGGCAATGGTAAGGATATAGGCACCGATCAGGCTGAAGGCGCGGGCAAATGCATAAACGATAGCCCCTCCGATTATTCCTCCGCCGGTGTGATCCTCGGCCGATATCGCATAATAGTCCATGATCTTAGTGGATTTATTAAACTCGCCCATGGTAATCAGCTGCATGAAAGCACATAGGAAAATAAAAAAAAGTATCCCGCCGGTCATTTTCCGGCGCACGAGCGGATTTTTACGATTGGCTGCGGAAAATGAGAAACCGAAGAAAAAAGCAAAAGGGAAGACAAAAGACATGACACCGAAAAGCCCGAAAAAGAAAGTTCCGACACAGGCCCCGACAGGACCGCCCAGACCTAAATTGCTTATAAAAAGCAGGATTGAAACGGCCATCACAAGACACAGGACAATCTCGAGGCGGATTCCTCCGTTTGCATTTTCAATTTTCTTTTTTGAAGCTGATTTTCTTCTTTTTTTGTTTGAAGCCATTTCCTACCTCGAATTTATTATATGATGCCGGATTACAAGAATAAAATTGCGATGGAGCAATCAGGAACATCATAGGTGCCAAAAGCGTATCGGCATCTGTTTATTTCAAAAAGCTTGCCGAAACCGTAATGCAGCCGATGAAAAAGCAATATACCGCAAAATTTTTCAGCTTCCGCTGCTGCACGATGCTGAGCATCTTTTTAATGCAGAAAAAACCGACAATGCAGGCCGTGACAGCGCCTGCGGCGCTATAGCCCCAGAGCTTCGGATCGACGGAGCCTGCCGTTTTTGCCTGTGCGATTTCAAAAATAAGGGCACCGATGATCGCGGGGATCGACAGTAAAAATGAAAAGCGCACTGCCAGCTTTTTATTGAACCCGCAGAGAATACCGGCGGAAATCGTGGCGCCCGAACGTGAGAAGCCCGGCATGACGGAAACTCCCTGGACAATACCCACAAGAACGGCCTGCCAGTAAGGCACATCCTTCGGGATCTTATTTCCCGGTTTCACCATATCCACGACGATCAATACGATGCCGGACAGAAAAAAACCGACGCCCGTATAAAGAAGGGAAGAAAAGCTTTTTTGGGCGATACCGTTTAAGAGATAGCCGATTAGAGCCGTCGGGATTGTGGCTACGACAATCAGAACCGCAAACTTTCTGTAATTTGTCGAAATGACTTTTACGTATTTCGGCTCATCCTGCGTCCTTGCGGAATGCAGAAACAGAGTGAGATTAATCCAGATATCTCTTAAGATACGGATCGTTTCAACAATAAGCCTCTGAACGTCCTTCTGCATGGCTGCGATAACTGCAACGAGAGTGCCGATATGGAGAAAGACGTCAAATAAAAAGATATTTGTATCGATATTAAGCAGGTGTTCGCAGACCGCAAGATGCCCAGAGGAGCTGATGGGGAAAAACTCCGTCAGCCCCTGAACCGCTCCCAGGAAAATCGATTGTAAAAATCCCATGAATATCCTCTCACTCTTTCTTCATTTCAGAATTGCCGGAAGGAATTTTACTCTTCCTCATCCCAGTTGTGATATACATACTGTACGTCATCACTTTCGTCAAGCAGATCCAGTATCCGTTCGAGCGAGCCTCTGTCCTGAGGATTGGAAAGAGAAACATAATTCTGAGGTATTTCCGTTACCTCGGCTTCCGCCATTGGGATATTCTTTGCCTTCAGAGCCTTTTCTACGGCTTCAAAAGCATCCGGAGAAGTGATGACTTCATAGCTGTCATCTTCTTCTTTGAAATCTTCCGCTCCGGCATCAAGAGCCTCCATCATGAGATCGTCGGCACTTAACGGACATTCCTCTTTATCGATGATGATCTGTCCTTTTTCATCAAACATGAAGGATACGCAGCCCGGCGTCCCGATATTGCCGTTTCCCTTGGAAAAAGCGCTTCTGACATCGGCAGCTGTACGGTTCTTATTATCCGTAAGCGTTTTCACGATAATGGCGATTCCGCCCGGACCGTACCCCTCATAGTTTATATATTCGTAATTGGTGCTGTTGGCATCGCCGGCTGCTTTCTTAATGCCGCGGTCAATGGTATCGTTCGGCATATTGGCTGCTTTAGCCTTTGCGACAACCGTGGCAAGCTTGAAGTTGTTGGACGGGTCTGGTCCGCCCTCTTTAACGGCAACGGCGATTTCACGTCCGAGAATCGTGAATACCTTTCCTTTTGCAGCGTCGTTTCTCTCTTTCTTATGTTTTATGTTTGCGAATTTTGAATGTCCTGACATGGTTCCTCTCCTTTTTTCTTCGGTAAGCGTTCAATTCTTACCTTTTTGATTGTGTGATTTTCAACTTTCAATATTCGGAACAGGAATTTTTTTCCTGTAACCATCTTGTCTTTCGCTGAAGGGATATGCCCCAGCATGCCTGTAAGATAACCGTTCAGGGTTTCGTATTCTTCCCCGCTGAAATCATAGTGGAGAACTTCGCCTGCTTTTTCCAGTGGTGTAAGCCCGTCCATAATGATACTGTCGTCAAATTCACGCTGTATAAACGGATCATCCGCGTCATATTCATCAAGGATGCTGCCGACGATTTCCTCGAGAATATCTTCCATGGCCACTACGCCTGAAGTCTGGCCGTATTCATCGACGACAACGGCCAGATGGACTTTCTGTGTTCTCATGTATTGAAAAATGCTTTCAATGCTCCTTGTTTCGGGAAAAATGGCAGCTTCCCGGATAAGAGACGTTATATCCGTTATCGGTACGTTTTTATTTTCCGGATGCCTGGTATACTCATTCATGGCATCTTTAAAATGAATGATCCCGCAGATATTATCGATATTGCCGCTGTAAACAGGATATCTGGAGTTGCGTCCCTTCAGCATAAAATCAACGGCCTCGTCCAAAGCGGCATTTCCGTCGATAGCGGCGATCTGATTTCTGTGCGTCATGACATCTCTCGCCGTCGTATCACCGAAGGCCATGATGTTCTGGATCATTTCGGCTTCATTTTTCTTAATGACGCCGTGTTCATTCGCTTCATCCACAATGGAAATGATTTCACCTTCGGTCACGACATCCCCGGTTTTATGAGGGTCGACTCCTAAAAGACGAAGGAGGGCATTGGCAAGCCCGATCTGCGGAACGGTTACCGGTTTTAACAAAAGAACCAGAAAGTGAACAAATGAAACCGTCCGGTAAAGCGAAGCATTAGGATGCTGCCTGGCCAGTTTTTTCGGCAAAAGACAGCAAAGTGCAAGCAATACTGTAAGAGAAGCCCATACTACAAGGACATAGGAAACGGTTTTTGCCTGGGCAAAAGAAGGAAAAAACGCCAGGATCGTCTCTTTAAGAAGCTCCGAGAAATACCTGAGGCTGACAAATGAAAGAATGACGGCGGACAGTACTGTAACGGAATATAGTGTCTGGACAAAAAGCAGCGGTTCATCAATTACTTTCAGAAGCCGTATGGATTTTTTATCGCCCTCGCCGGCTTTCTCCTCGACTTCGGTTTCATCTGCATTATTTAAAGCCGCCGAAAAAGCAAACAGGATTCCATTTAGTACCAAAAAAACTATTATTACCAGTAAGGCCCCAATGGGGCCGGTACTGCCATCCTCCATATATTTCTCCCTGGAAGCAAACCGCTCCGAATGTGATTTTTAAAATATAGCATCTTTATCAGAAATAATCAACCTGTTCAACAACGATGCCGCGCCTGATGTAATTCCGGGGCACGCGCTTGGAAATATCGCAGACAAGCTCGTAATTAAAGCGTCCGCTGAGTTTTCCGAGCTCTTCCGCCGAAATGTTCTCCTTTCCCTGACGGCCCAAAAGGACTGTTTCGTCAAGAACCCGCGCTTCCGGAATGTCTGTGACATCCACCATAAACTGATCCATACAGATTCGCCCCAGGATCGGCGCCCTTTTCCCGTGGATAAGAACACTCCCCCTGCCTGACAGGCTTCTGGGATAACCGTCGGCATAACCTGCCGGTATCGTGGCGACACGCGTAGGTTTCACCGTTTTATAGGTTCCGCCGTAGCTGATTTCAACGCCCGCCCCAAGTGCCTTAATAAAGCTTATATGGCTTACAAGACGCATGGCCGGTTTTAAACAAACGATATCTGTTTCGACCTCTTCCGACGGAAGCAATCCGTAAATCGTGATTCCTGCCCTGACCATGTCAAAATTCACTTCGCGCATGCGGATGATACCGGCGCTGTTGCAGATGTGGTGAATTGGTATTTCGATATCTCTTTTGGCAAGTTCGGTCGCGAAGGCAGTATAGCGCTCCGCCTGAAGAACAGCCGGCGCTTTATCTTTTTCGTCCGCCCTGGCAAGATGAGTAAAAAGACCTTCGATTTTAAGATGCGGAAGTCTGGAAATCTCTTTAATGATTTCGACGGAGTCTATGTTATCCGCAAAACCGATCCGGCTCATCCCCGTGTCGACGGCAACGTGGACTTTTATTGTCTTTCCCAGACGTCCTGCCGCATCCGAAAGCTTCCGGGCGGATTCGAGCTCAAAAACGCAGGCTCTTATATCGTAATCAATGAGATCTTCATAAGATTCTTCAAATGCGTAGCCCAGGAGCATGATCGGCTTCAGAATTCCGCCGCGCCTTAGCTGCATGGCCTCTTCTGCCGTTGCGACAGCAAATCCCCAGACATAGGGATAGCCCGTGATAAGACGGGCTATCTGGACAGCACCGTGCCCGTAGCCGTCGGCCTTAATCACGGCTGCCATCTTTGTGCCGGGCTTCAGATTCCTGTGCATGCTTTCAAAGTTATAGGCTACGGCATCAAGATCAATGTCAGCCCTTAATCGGCTGTATTTTTTCATCTTCCATATCTCCTAAGTACATTTTTTATTTGTAAAATAATGTCAGATGCGATCATATAGGACGGACCGTTTTCGGCGGCTGCGAGGTCTCCGGCAGCTCCGTGAAGATAAACGGCAAGCGCTCCTGCGATGTCGCAAGAGGTTCCCTGTGCAAGAAGGGAGGACAGCATGCCTGTAAGCGTATCGCCGCTTCCGGCCGTTGCCATTCCGTCATTTCCCGTTGTATTAATATATACCGTTCCGTCCGGTTCGGCAATACAGGTCCTGGCGTCTTTTAAGATACAGTGGATCCCGCATAAAAGGCTGAGATCTCTTGCGGCTCGCAGAGGATCCGCCTTTATTTCTTCAATGGCAGAGCCTGTGAGCCGGCTCATCTCCCCGATATGCGGGGTAACAAAGATTTCCGCTTTCCGGCCGCGAAGAAGCGCGGAATTTCCTTCAAGAGCATTCAGCCCGTCGGCGTCAAGGACAAGCGGAAGCCCTGCATTTTCAAGAAGGTAAGCGATGATCTTTTTTACCGTTTCCGACTTGCCGAGTCCGGGACCCGCCGCTATGGCATCTGCCCAGGACAGGTTCCTTTCAATTTCTTTGACAGCCTCATCCGCATTCGTCCAGGTTTCCAGCATGACTTCCGGAAGCTGTTTCTGGATAATCTCCCGGTTGGACTCCTCTGTCAGAAGGCGCACCATTCCCGCTCCCGTGCGCAGGGCTGCCAGGCCGGCAAAATAGGATGCTCCGGACATGTTCTTTGAACCGGCGATAATCAGCACTTTTCCGAAGGTGCCTTTATTTCCGGCCGGATCCCTTTTTTTTAAAAGTCCCGGGATATCTTCTTCTGTGAGCTCTTTCTGCCTTGGACCTGTGAGTTTTTCCCGGATGCCGATGTCCAGAACACTTACTTTTCCGCTGTATTTTGCGCCCGGATAGAAGATCTGGCCTGCTTTTTCATACTGCATGGTCACGGTTTTATCCGCTTTTACGGCTGTCCCGTGGATACGGCCGGTGTCTGCATCTATTCCGGAAGAAATATCGGCTGCGACGATAAAAGCGCCGGAGAGGTTAATCTTTTCAACAGTTTCTTTGTAAATTCCTCCCAGATCTCTTGAGAGCCCGATTCCGAATATGGCATCGACAATAACATCGTAGACCTGAAAATGAGGTTCTGAAACGACCGGAATCTGAAGATTTTCAGCTATTTCCGCCTCTTTTACGGTTTCAGGCGTCCCTTTGTCCGGCTCCCCGGTATAAAAGATCTCTGTATTTATGCCTTTCATAAAGAGAATCCGCGCACAGGCGATTCCGTCGCCTCCGTTATTTCCCGTTCCGCAGACGCAGAGCACTCTTCCTGTCTTTTCTTTTCCCGACACTATAAGGTACCCAAGAACCTCTTCCGCGATGCCAAGAGCGGCCCGTTCCATCAGGACAAGAGAAGGAATGCCGAGATTCGTGATGGTGTCACGATCACACTCCTTCATCTGTGCTGCGGTGACGATGTTCTTCATTTATGCCTCCAAAAAAAGGACAGCGGCTAACCGCTGTCTTGCGTTCGTTACCATAATTTATTATACTTTGTTGGTAAA
>DCDB01000115.1 GCA_002316215.1 Lachnospiraceae bacterium UBA1066
AACCGGTCATCAGGACGACGGCGGTTCTTGGCTGGACGGATGCGACCGCCTCGATCAGGGCATTCTGATTTTCAGGAAGATCCATATTTTCTCTGTCCGCACCTTCCGTTTCGAAGGATTCGGGAAGTCCCGCGAAAATAACGGCACAGTCGGCAGCGCCGGCTGCTTTCACAGCTTCCTGAAGAAGCGCCTCATCGGTCTTATTTTCCGACGTGCTGTACCCTGGTACATAAGTATAAGGACGGTTCTGCATCGCATCCAGGATGCTGACAATATTCTTCGTATTAATATGGCTGCTGCCGGATCCCTGGTAGCGCGGCTTTGCGGCGAACTCGCCGATAAAAACTGCTTTTTTTGCCGGATCAAGCGGCAGAAGACCGCCTTCATTTTTCAAGAGTACAGCGCACTCCTTCTCCATTTCACCGGAAAGCGCATGGTCCGCAGCTTTCCAGTCTGACGCCGGAGAAACCGCAGCCTGCGGCACCGCAGTTCCTTCCAGTGCAAACTTCACCATCCGCTTTGCCGACTCCGTGAGGAGCTCTTTCTGCAGCTTTCCGTTCTTTACCGCGTCAGATACTTTCTCATCGCTGCCGGATGAAAGGGCAGGCATGACCAGATCGACTCCGGCCTCTATTCCTTTGACACGATCTTTGCCTGCGCCCCAGTCCGTTACGACGAAACCGTCGAAGCCCCATTTTTCACGAAGCGTGTCCGTCAGAAGTTTTTTATTTTCCGAAGAATAGGTTCCGTTGATCTTGTTGTAAGAGCACATCACGCTCTTTACTTTTCCCTTTTTCACAACCTTGCAAAATGCCGGGAAATAAATCTCGTTGAGGCTTCTTTCATCCACCCTCATGTCGCCGTTCATACGGTTCTCTTCCTGGTTATTGGCCGCGAAATGCTTGACGCAGGCGGAGATGCCCTTCGACTGCAGCCCTTTTACATATGCGCTTCCGAGTTCCCCTGCCGCATACGGATCTTCACTGAAATATTCGAAGTTCCTTCCGCACAGAGGACTCCTTTTAATATTGACTCCGGGGCCGAGAAGCATTGCGATGTTTTCAGCGCGGCACTCTTCGCCCAGAGTCTCTCCGAGTTTTTCTAGCAGTGACCGGTCAAAGGAAGAAGCCATGGCGGATGCTGTCGGAAAACAGACTGCCTCAATACTCTCATTGATTCCCATATGGTCGCCGCCGCTCTTCTGTTTGCGCAGACCGTTCGGTCCGTCGCACATCATAACGGATGGAACACCGAGATGTTCGATTCCTTTCGTATGCCAGAAATCCTTTCCCGAGCCAAGAGACGCCTTCTCTTCATCTGTCATTCTGTTTACGATTTCATCAATCTGATTCATGACCTTCTCCTTTCGTATAAGAGGCGGTTTCTGCTTCTGCCGCATCCGCCTTTGCTGTTAAAGCTTTTCTTTTGACGTCGAGTTCCTTCTCAATCTGAGGAATCATATTTGTCAGCTTTCTGAACTTCGTCGCACAGAAAATGGCAACGAACATCAGGATCATCGGCACAAGACTGTACAGCAGGCGGATCGTTGTCATAGCTTCTGCACTCTGCGTCTCTGAGGCAGCGGCATAACCGCCGAGGCTCAGGAGCACGCCCAGAAGGGCAGAGCCGATTCCGTTGCATACCTTATTGATAAAATTCATGGCCGAGGCCGAAGCCGCATCCATACGTGAGAAACCTTTATGCTCATTATAAGTAGAGACATCCATGAGCATTGGAGCCTGCATGTAGGAAATCGGCAGCGATGCAATTCCGCTTAAGATGAAGCCAATGATCAGAAGCGGCATATTTGTTCCCGCAAAATAGTTGATGGCATATCCGACGATGCCGATGATTGCACCGAAGCGGATTGTATCGGCAATGCCCAGTTTTCTGATGAGCGGAGGCATGGCAACGAGGAAGAGCAGCGTGACGACGGAGAGAATCTGGAGTGTCCCGTATTTGGAAATATCGCCGACAATCCATGTGAAGTAATAGGTTGCCGCACTCATACCGAGAATCATCTGAACCATACCGGTGATGCCGCCCATATACCAGGCATATTGATTGTGTCCCAGCATGACGAGGATTTCTTTCGGTTTGATCGGTTCTACTTTATGCGTCTCATCATATTTCGGGTCTTCTTTGACAAACAGGAAGCGCATCATTCCAAGTACGGCAAGCGGGATTGCATAGATGGCAAGAAGCTTGCTCCATCCTGCTGAGGAAGTGGCAATCGATCCCATGAGAATCGGGAAGGAAACCGAAACAACCATTGCGCCCAGCGTAACCAGGATTCCGTTAAGTGAAGATACCTTGACAATAAGTTCCTTCGTGCCCCAGGCCCGAACCGTGTACGGCTGCTCGGCAATATTTAAAAACGTAGCCCATACCGAATTGACCAGCATGTACATGAAGAAGACCCATATCGCCTTCACCGGGTAACTCCACGATGTCGGGCAGCTGTAAAGCAGCCATGTGCAGAGCCACAGTAGGATAATGCAGAATTCATATGGCCTTGCCTTACCGAAGCGGGTTTTCGTATTGTCGATAACATATCCTGCAACCAGATCCGTAATTGCGTCAATTACTTTGCTCACCATAAACAGAATTCCCACGAGAGCCGGTGCCAGCCCCAGTGTATCCGTGCAGAAAATTGATAAATACGTGAGCACGATGACATTTCCCGCAACCGAAATGCCTCTGCCTGACCACGCAAGGAAACGCCCTGCCGGGAAGCGATCCTTTTTAACGACTGTTTTTTCCGCCATGATATTACCTCCTCAGGAATGGTTGATTGTTAGGACAAGTATAAGGAGTTTATCGGGCTTGCAAGTATTGTTTATTATTGATTTATATCATTATATACGCATTATTATTTTAAGTGCTTAGTTTAATATTTAAATCATTAATTATTTATAGTAAAATAGATCCGATCTAAAGAATTCTTTATTTATTTTCCAGCGGGCATTCAGTCTTTCGGAGGGTATGAAAAATGGACCGGATATCGGAGCGCATCTCGCTTTTTCAGGAACTGATTTCCTGTACTTTTAATTTTTATCTGTGGGAATACGATAAAGACATGAACCTTCTAAAGAGCAGCTGTCCTGAAGAAAGAACTTTTGAGATGATCTTCAGCATGATGAACATCAAAAGCTATCTTTTGGATTACGCACAAAAAGACAGCATGCCGATTGTTTTTTCGAATGATCTTGATATGACATGGATCGCCGTCTTCGAGAAAGAGGACGGCGCGGTCATGTATTTCCATCTGCTGGGTCCCGTCTTTACAGATGAGTATTCGCTGAACAGTAAAGAAAAAGCATTGAATGTCCGGAATTTTTCCCCGAAGCTCAAACATACTTTCATGAACCTCATGGAATCGCTTCCAACTGTCTGTCTTACCCAGTTTCTTCAGTATGGGATCATGCTGCACTGCTGCGCAGCAAAAGAGAAAATAAGGAACAGCGACTTTCGGTATTATCAGGAAAAGGGGTCTGTCCCGGAGAAGAATGACGGTTCTGAAGAAGCTGACAGAGCAGGCGGGAGACTGGATTACCTCTTTGAACAAGACATCATGAAAATGGTGGAAACCGGAAATCTGGATTCTTTAAACAGCAGAAATAACCAGTTATATTCCGGAAAAGTAGGGAAGCTGAGCGTCGGCGATTCTCTCCGTCAGGTAAAAAACCTTTGCATCATCCATACGGCTTCCTGCAGCCGTGCGGCTATCCGCGGCGGATTATCACCTGAAACCTCCTTTACATTAAGCGACCGCTACATCCAGAGCTGCGAAGCCTGCAAAATCTCAACAGAAGTCTTTCAGGTCATGAAGGAAATGGTGCAGGACTATACGGAGCGCGTACATGCATGCCGTATGGCGGAATCATCCTCACCGCTTATTAAAAAAGCCTGTGATTACATCGATCTTCACATCGAAGAGGGACTTCGGATGGAAGCCATCGCCGAATATACAGGTTATACCCAGAACTATCTCGGCATCCGTTTCAAGGAAGAAAAAGGGCTTGCCCTTAAAGATTATATCCACGAAAAAAAAATCGAAAGATCAGAGTATCTTTTAGAATTCACCAATCTTAGCATCAGTGAAATCAGCGAGCGTCTCGATTTTTGCTCCCCAAGCTATTTCGCACAGGTTTTTCGTGCGCTCGTACAGAAGACGCCTGCCGAATACCGCCGTCTTTGTGCACACTGAAAGCACCTGACCGGCTGACGCATTAAGGAATCAAAGCATGCATGCTTAAAATTTTAGGCTTTATCTTTTCGCCCCATGGAAAAAAGAAGGACCGGAAAGCCGATGTCTGCAATAATGCTGACGATATAAAGAAAAACACGGCTCCCGTCCATGCTCCATTTCAGGATTGTCATAAGGACGGCAAAAAGACTGGCAATTGTCCACAGGATGAATCCCGGACGCCTGGCGTCAGCGGAAAAGAGAAACAAAATAAGTCCCAGAACCATACAGATTTTTATAAGGATAAAAAGCACATTGAGCAGGGCAGTTCCAATCGGAAAAAGGAGAATGGCTCCTGAAACAGCAAAAAGAACTGCTATCCATGCACAAATACGCACTGATTTATTCATTTTACAGCCTCCGTAAACGGTTTACCTGTCTGGAACCATAGTAGTTCCCGCTCCGCTTATTCAGTATACCTGAAATTAAGATGCCCCGCCATGGACAGAAATGCTGCGTTGTGGGTTTACATCCCAGCCTACTGTTCCAGCGCGAACTGGCTGTTGTAGAGATTGGTATAAAAACCGTTTGCCGCCATCAGGCGGTCGTGGCTGCCCTGCTCAATGATTCGTCCGTCTTTCATGACAAGGATGATATCCGCGCCGCGGATAGTCGAAAGCCTATGCGCCACGATGAAGCTTGTGCGGCCTTCCATCAGTTTGTCAAAGGCATTCTGGATCATCAGCTCGGTACGGGTATCAATGGAGGAAGTCGCTTCGTCGAGAATCAGCATCGGCGGCAGGCACAGCATGACACGGCTTATGCAGAGCAGCTGTTTCTGGCCCTGGCTTAAGCTGTCTTCATTCAATACGGTATCCAGTTTCTTTGGCAGTCTGCGGATGAATTCCCAGCTGTGGGCTTCTTTTGTGGCCCGGATGATTTCTTCATCGGACGCATCCGGTTTTCCGATATTAATGTTCTCCCGGACGGTTCCGTTCTTCAGCCAGGTATCCTGCAGCACCATGCCGTAATTCCTGCGCATGGAATGGCGGTCCATTTTGTAAATGCTGGTGCCTTCCATCCGTATGTCACCCTGATTTGCGTCGTAAAAACGCATCAGAAGGTTGATCATGGTCGTCTTTCCGCATCCGGTCGGGCCTACGATGGCGATGTGCATACCGGGTTTTGCCGTCAGCGAGAAATCTTCAATCAGCTTCCTGTCTTTGGAATAGCTGAAATATACCTTATCGATTTCAATACTTTCTTTGCCCGGTTCCATTGCGGAGGTGTCTTCCGTTTTCGTGATATCGACAGCGTCCTTTTCCGGTTCCTGTTCAATCAGGGCGAAAATCCTCGCTGCGCAGGCCAGGGCATTCTGCAGTTCGGTGACGACCGAACTGATATCGTTGAACGGTTTCATATACTGATTGGCATAATTCAGCATGACGGAAAGTCCGCCGATTGTCAGTCCTTTTCCGAAAATCTCGAAGGAACCGATCAGGGCGACCGCCGCGTAAATCAGATTATTGATGAAGCGTGTCGTCGGATTCGTAAGGGACGAATAGAAGGTTGCTTTCCGGTTATATTCCCTCAGGTTTCCGTTGATTTCACGGAACTTATCGGAAGCTTCCTTTTCATGGCCGAAGGCTTTTACGACTTTTGCATTGCCGATCATTTCTTCGATTAATGCCGTCTGATCGCCCCTGGTTTCCGTCTGGGCATGAAACATTTTATAAGAATGCGTCGCGATGAACTTCGCCGCAAAAAAGCTGACAGGGGTCGTCAGTACCACGATTGCCGTGATCAGGACATTCTTGCTGAACATGAAGCCCAATGTGGCGATAATGGTGACGACGCCGGTGAAAAGCTGGGTAAAGCCCAGCAGCAGGCCGTCCGAAAGCTGATCGGTATCGGCTATGATGCGGCTGACAATATCGCCTGAAGAATGCGCATCCAGATAGGCAAGCGGGATTACCTGAATCTGACGGATGGCTCTTGCGCGGATATCGCGGATGACCGCGTAGGTCATTCTGTTATTGAGACGGTTCATGATATAGGAGGCCAGCGCGGACAGCAGGACAAATACGGCAATTCGGACCAGATAATAGCCTACCAGCTGAAAATCGACATTGCCCCTGCCAACAATCCCGTCGATTGCAGCGCCGAACAGGATCGGTACATACAGCTGCAGAATCACCGATATCGCAGCCAGGATAATGCTGAAGATCAGTAAAATCCTGTATCGTCCGATGAACTTCAGTACTTTTCCAAGTGTTTCTTTTGTATTTGCCTGATCGCC
>DCDB01000302.1 GCA_002316215.1 Lachnospiraceae bacterium UBA1066
CAGGCAGACGGTAAAAACTGTACCTTTCCCGACAGTGCTCTCAACCTTTATATTTCCGCCCATAGCATCAACGATGTTCCTGACGATTGAAAGGCCCATGCCGCTTCCGGCTGATTCCGAATTATTCGGATTTTCCTGTGAAAAGGCTTCAAAAATATGCGGCATAAATTCCCTGGAGATCCCGATCCCTGTGTCCGAAACCACAAATGTGCAGTTAATCATACCGCAAGAAGAGCCTTCCCCGTGCTGCATGCAGCCGTTGTTTTCTCCGTCAGCGCATCCTGCCTGTCCTAAAGAACCGCATTCTTTCTGTCTGTCAGCGCTTCTTCCTTCTTTTTGTCCATAAGCTCCGCTTCCGTCTCTTCCTTCGCGTGATGACGAACATGAAAACATCACCGTTCCGCCCGCCGGCGTAAATTTAACCGCATTAGAAAGAAGATTCAGAAACACTTTCTGGAGGCTCAGCCGGTCGGTAATTACCTTCCTGTTGCAGCGTCCTGACGTCCTGTCGATAAAGCAAACTCCCTTTTTGTCCGCCATTTCACCGATAGGCTCGACAATGCCCCGGAAAATAGTAGACGTATCGCAAACCTCCGGATGCAGGACATACGTACCGTTTTCAAGACGCGACATGATGAGGGTATCATTTACCAGATTGCTTAAGATCGTGCCTGAATATCGGATTTTTGTAAGATACTGCCTGATTGTCCCCATATCCCCGCTTTGAAGCGCCAGATCCGTAAAGCCGACAATTCCATTTAAAGGCGTCCGCATATCGTGACTTACGGTACCGAAAAAAGCGTGACGTGCTTTGCTGATTTCCATTTCTTCATGGAGAACTGCCTTCTGGGCAGCAAGCCTTTTTTCAACAGCACGGCGGCGGATGATAATAAAAAGCGCAAATACGGAAATAGCAAAAAGAGCAAGCGCTCCCGCCGCAAGAGCGATAAGGCTTGAAATCGGCAGGCGTTCGATAAATCCGCTAAGATCCGCCGAATCTTCCAGTGTATCCGTTGTGATCAGCTGGCTGATATAGCCTTCATCTACCGCGATCGTCTTATTCACAATCGAACGCAGCGTATTTCCGTCATCGCTAAGATCAAATGCACAAGATACATCCCAGGTACCCATACCGAAAGAAGATACAACATAATCCGACGCCCTGTTGCGGTTCAGGATCCATGTGGCTGCCGGCTGGGTACAGATAACTGAGTCCGCTTTTCCAGCTTTCAGGTCTTTGAAGCATGCTTCGCAGTTGTTAAAAGATACCGTAACAACCGGACTATTCCCTATCCTGAGCGCTTTGTTTACCCATTGAATGCTGCATTCCGGAACAGCAGCAGTATTTACTTCCGTAGCTCCGGCCTTTGTAATCTGCACCATACTCATCCGCAGATAAACATTTGAAAGTATAATATTTCTTTCATTTGCATCGAAAATATCAGACTCATCTTTTCCGACGGCATCCACTTCACCGTTTTTCAGAGCCGCGCAGGCTGCATCCTTCGAACCATAAGGGACAAATTCAATTTTAGCGCCTATAATCTCTCCGATGTGCTGAAAATACTTCGTCAATATCCCGCTTACGGAACCGTCTGACTGCACACTCGAAAATGGTGCATCATCTTTCAGTACTGCAATGCGGATGGGCGCATGGGTAACTATAAAGTCTTTTTCATTTTTCGAAAAGGAAGGATAGGTATTTTTCGTCAGGGGAAAATAGCTCTGATATAGCCTCAAAGCATAGGTGGAATCCTGAAGCGCGAGGATTTCCATAGCATGGTCGAGCTCCGCTTTCAGCACGGAATCATCCGCATTCAGCATAAAATAAAGATCCAGGCCCGGGAATTCAGCGATTTTTTGAGCATTTTCAACCGTAGAACCTGCCGCTACTGCATCGACCTCTCCCGCTGCAAATGCCGCATTCCGGGACTTAAGATCGTTATATTCGACAATATGGGGCGTGAGCCCGTTTTTCTCGCACCATTCTGAATATAAGGCAACGACATTCGAACCCTTGAGAATCCCGCACGTAAGGTCTTTCATGGCAGAGACATCACCGACAGTATACCGGTCGTCGTCCGCCCGCGTCTGGACGGCAATGTGAGTTGTACACATTTTCTGGTCGGCTATGAGGTAACTCTGCTTCCGTTCTTCCGTAACCGAAAGACCGCTCAATATATCAATTTCACCGCTTTTAAGTGCAGCCAGTGCATCCTTCAGGCTTTCAAAATCCACAAATTCAATCTCCCAGCCGGCATAACCGGCCAGGGTATAATAGTATTCAACATCATATCCGGCATAACTGCCGTCATCTTCCTTATGCATAAAATCGCCATTATAAAAATATCCGACCCGTACCGTCTTCTCTTTATCTGAAAAAGTATCCGCGGCCGGCGCAGCAGAAAGGCCCGAGCCGTCCGCAGATTGCGCGGCAGAAAGGTCAGTGCCGTCCGCAGACATTGAAGACGCGGACACATCAAAAGTAAAAATGAGTGTAAGGACGAACATAAATATAAAAGCCGTAATAAAAGTTCCTGTCCGCATCATTTTCTTTCCCCATTTTTCAACCTTTTCAGGATTGTCCCTACATCCGCAGCCCTGGCACATGAACACGCCCTCACTTTCAATTCAAAAAGGTATGTAATTATTATAGCACCGCAGGCAAAGGAAAAAAACAATATAGTGGGCCCCACACTCTATGAATTCTGTTACTATGTATCGCAAATGCGCTGCCGGCTGCAGAAAGTTCCTGCTCTGTTAAATACACTGAATAAAGGTATTCTGTTCTGTAAAGTGCATTCAATAAAGGTCTCCTGCTCCGTAAGGAACATTCAATAAAGGTCTCCTGCT
>DCDB01000371.1 GCA_002316215.1 Lachnospiraceae bacterium UBA1066
GTGAAAACTACAGTAAGAAAAGCCAAAGCAGAAGGAGCTGTCAAAGCAATAGAAAAACAAAAACAACAGCAGGAAAAGGTAAAGCAGCAGCTGGAAAAGACAAAGCATTAGATGGAAAAGTCAAATCGGCAGGAAGATCAAAATCAGCTGTCGATAAAGAGAAAGAAACAGTTGGATGAGTCTAAAGAACAGCAGGAAAGACTAAAGAGCAGCAGAAAAAATAAAGAGCGGCAGGAAAGACTAATGCAATAGGAAACAGCAGGAAAGAAAAGCATCCCCGATACTATGAAGGACATAGTGTTGGGAATGCTTTTTTAGTCTTTGCCTGACGATTTATGACAGCGGAAAGTCTTTTACCATGCTGCGGGATCTTTAACATGATTCCTGACGCTGTTAATACGGGATGTTTGCAGATCTGAAGGCTTAATGCTGAATACTTCCGAAATCTGATAGTTTCATATTTTTCAGGGCGGCTTTTATCAGCTTCTGGTCAAAGTCCGGTTTTACCTCTGCGGAATTTTTGCCAAAGACCATGGTATTTTCAGTGGTTTTGGTACAGGACGGCCAGACAGGGAGATAGGTGTTAGCCGGATTGCCTGTGCGCGCAAAGGCCATGACAGCCTGGAAAATCTGATTCTCAATCCGTTCCGTTACGCCGGCTTCCTGTGTGTAGGGGCTAAGAGCGGTATTATGGAAAATGTAAGGAATATCTGAACAGTGCCAGGGTGTTCTTCCGCCGTCAATCGGCATGTCGACATTGAACATATAGCTGTAGGTATGCTTCGGGCAGACTTCCGCACGTTTGCGGACGTATTTCTGGATCTCCGGACGGAACAGGGTGTCAAGCATAAGAAGATCGACCGGATGCCGGTCCGGATACGCTTTCCGGAAGAGCGGCAGAACCGTGCCGGCTTCCTTATCTCCGATTCTTGAACGAAGAGCCTTTACGCCTTCTTCGTCGCTTAAAGATTTTCTGTCAAGAGGCGCAGGCATAAAGGAGGTGAACTCTCCATAGACACTTCCGACGATTAAGGCCGCGTCTTTTGACTCTTTTCGAAAGCCATGAAGAAGCGGGTCTCCCGCATAATAGGCGTTAAGATGGGGCGTTCCGCCTACGCTGATGTCTGCTTTTTGGAACTCCGGCGAAAGACGCTGATAGCTTTTTGCAAACAGATAATAATCTGCATTTTCCAATTCGTGGATATCCTTGAGTCCAAGATCCGCCATGATGGCTTCCGCAATTTCTTTTTCTGTCTGCTCACAGTCCGGAAGGATCGTCGGAACGACACCGCTCATATTGATGCCGCGCATGAAAAGCCCGTCGGCCTCCGGCATCTGGAGAAGCGTCGTGATTTTCGCACCGCCTCCGGATTGTCCGAACAGGGTAACGTTATCCGGGTCTCCTCCGAAAGACGCTATATTGAGACGTATCCATTTCAGGGCGCAGATAATGTCTTCCATCCCTGCATTTCCCGAATTTTCATATTCTTCCCCAAAATCCGATACATCGAAAAAACCAAGGATATTCAGGCGGTGGTTGACAGATACGACGACGGTATCGCCGTAATGCGCCATATTCCCGCCTTCGTAAGCCTGCTGTTCGATTGCCGAGCCAAACCCGTAACCGCCGCCGTGGAGCCAGACCATGACAGGTCTTATTCCGTCATCGCAGGCAGGCGTCCAGATATTGAGGTTCATGCAGTCTTCGTTCTGCGGCCAGTAGCGGTGCGGGCAGAAAAGCTCGCCGACCGGCTTGTCAATGGTAAGAAGCGGGCAGACGAACCCGTAATTGGCGGCGTCAAATATTCCGTCCAGGACAGCCGGCTCAGGCCTGTGGAACCTTTTGGCGTGTGCATAGGGGATGCCCTTGAATACGGTTACATCGTCGTCTATATAGCCTCTGACTGTTCCGCTTTGGGTTTTAACGACAGCTGTTCCGCTGTCATAAATAAATCTGCGTTCCATATTTTCCTCTTTCTTAAGATTTCATGATTTTTTACTATTGTCAGTTCGCGGCAGCTCATTCTATGATGCAGGTATCAGAAGAACTTCGGTATCTGTAATGCAGGCATCAGAAGAACTTCGGTATCTGTAATGCAGGTATCAGAAGAACTTCGATATCTGTAATGCCGGTATCAGAAGAACTTCGGCATCTGTGATGCGTTGGCATATTCCGACGCTGCGCGGTTTTCGCCTGCATTATTCTATTATAATCATTTATCGTGTATAAATGCTATAGATTTATATTTAGAACAGGAAAAATGGAAAATAGTGTTAAGCGATTTTTCAAAGAGTATAATGAAGAATAAAAAGAAGCTTCAAAGGAGGCCGCGGTTTTGATCGGAAACTATCCTATAATAACGCTCTGCGGGAGTACGAAATTCAAGGATGCTTTTTATGGAACAGCCTCAGGCGGAGGTAAAGGACAGAGAAAACCTGCAGACGCCTGTTGACGATCAGGCGGCGCACACTCGTGGTTTCGCCTTGAGAGTCAGCCGCGTCTGTTGACAAGAATGCTTTATTTTAAAGCCGAAATGAAACATTCCGGCGTTGACAAATGCCGGATAAATATACAAAATAGAAGTAAGAAAATTTCAGTGAAGGCAGGCGCAGATGGTAACCATAAAGGAAATTGCAAAAGCTTGTAAAGTTTCTACCGCAACCGTTTCCAATATTATGAACGGAAAGGGAAAGGCTTCCGATGCAACAAAGGAGCTTGTTCTTGCGACTGCCCGAAAGATGAATTATGTTCCTAATGCAGCGGCACAGAACCTTAAAACCAAAAGAACCCGCAGCATTGGCGTAATTGTTGAAGACATGACGATTTTTTCGATCCCGGATATAGTTGACGGGATTACGGAACTTTGTGATGAAAAAAAGTATCAGATTCTTCTTATCAATCTCCGGCTCTATAAGAAATATGGAGATAAGTATTATCCGAAAACGGATTTTTACGAAGGGGTACATGACGAAATAAGGAAACTGATGAACAAGCAGGTGGAAGCTATTATTTATGTAGCTGCACACGAGCGGGTGCTTACATGCATTCCTGAGGATCTCCCGATTCCGGCGGTTATGGCCTACGGGTACACGAGAAGCCCCAGGGTTCCGTCAGTTGTGGTAGATGATGTGGACGGGTCTTACAGAATTACAAAATATCTGATTGAATCCGGGCACCGGAATATCGGGATTATTACCGGAAAAAAAGATAGTCTTCATTCACAGGCGAGACTTCTGGGAGTGCAGAAAGCATTTTTTGAAGAACATATTCCGTTTGACCCCGAGAATATACGTACCGGTGACTGGTTCCGTCCGACAGGGTATCAGAATACGGATTACCTGCTGTCTAAAGGAGTCAGTGTGATCTTCTGCTTCAACGACCTGATGGCCGGCGGCGTTTATGACCGATTCCTGGAAAAGGGCCTCGTGCCCGGCAGGGACGTTTCCGTAGCAGGATATGATGACAGGGAAGTTTCAGCCTATTATAATCCGCCGCTGACAACGGTACGCCTTCCTTTACATGATATCGGCTATAAAGCCGGCGAACTGATTATCGATATGCTGGAAGGGAAGAACATCAGAAACGGGGAAGAAGTGATTGCCCAGGTGCCCTGCAAGCTTCAGATTCGGAAATCGGTGAAAAATGTTTGTTAATAGCGTTTCAGGCTGGCCCGCTGTTTCAAAAATTCAGGCAGAAACCTCCCGGATGCTGAAGGCATTTTTATTTCTATACTGCAGTGTACAATATGCACAAGGTTAACCGATTAACTTCGTGCATTATTAAAATGTTAAAAAGCATTGTAAATGAGGAGGCAGTGTGCTATAAATAGTTCTTGTAGGACAGTTGAGGCAAAAATACAAGGCGTCAGGTAGCAGGGATGCTTTTTTATTTAAGAAAAAGGTAAAACGATTAATCAAGACAAAAATCCCGAATTGAGAGAGCGATGAGCAATGGGAAGAAGAGAAAAGCTTGAAAGTATTCCGTTAAAATCAATAAAAATTGATGATTCGATTTGGAGCCCCTACATTCGCCTTGTACGTTCTGAAATAATACCTTATCAGTGGAAAGCGTTAAACGATACACTTAAAGGGACGGTTCCAAGCCACAGCATTAATAATTTCAGGATTGCTGCGGGAGAAAAGGCAGGAACATTCGAAGGAGCGGTGTTCCAGGATACGGATGTGGCAAAATGGCTGGAAGCGGTTGCCTATTCGCTGGAAACGAATCCGGATCCGAAGCTGGAAAAGATGGCGGATGAGACCATCGCCCTGATCGGAAGGGCACAGCAGAAGGATGGCTATCTGGATACTTATTTTATTATTAAAGAGCCGGACTGCAGATGGACGAATCTGAAAGAAGGACATGAACTTTATACGGCAGGCCACATGATAGAAGCTGCGACGGCTTATTATCAGGCTACAGGGAAAAGAGAGTTTCTGGAAATCGTCTGCCGCCTTGCGGATTTGATCTGCCGCGTTTTTGGAAGCGGAGAAGGGCAATGCCACGGCTATCCGGGTCATGAGGAAATTGAATTGGCTCTGGTGCGGCTTTTTTACGCCACCGGTATCAGACGATATCTGGAAATGGCTAAGTATTTTATCGATGTCCGCGGTGTAGGAGAAAATTATTTTTTAGAAGAAGAGAAGGGCCCGCTTTTTCAGCCGATATGGGCAGAACCCGGGACATACGATCCGGCCTACTCTCAGTCCCATCTTCCCGTCAGGAAACAGAAAACAGCTGAAGGACATGCTGTACGTGCGGTCTATCTCTACTGCGCCATGGCGGATCTGGCGTATGAATATAACGATAAAGAACTGTTTGCAGCGTGCAGGAGACTGTGGAAGGACATGACCTGCAGAAGGATGTATATTACCGGCAGCATCGGATCCTCCGCTTTGAACGAACGGTTTACAACGGATTACGATCTCCCGAATGACCGCAATTATTCCGAGTCCTGTGCCTCCATCGGTCTTTCCCAGTTTGGGAAACGTATGGCGATGATTACCAGAGATGCTTCATACATGGATGTGGTTGAGAAAGCTTTGTATAATACGGTGCTGGCGGGAATAGCAGAGACCGGAAACCGTTTCTTCTATGTGAATCCGCTTGAAGTATGGCCGGAAAACTGTCTCCCGCATACTTCCATGGAGCATGTCAAGCCGGTTCGGCAGAAATGGTTCGGCGTAGCCTGCTGTCCGCCGAATATTGCTAGAACGCTTGCCTCTCTGGGGCAGTACCTGATTTTTGCGGACAAAGCAGAGGGATGCGCCTACATTAATATTTATGCAGCGGGAACTTACGAGGCGGAGACGGAGCAGGGCAGGCTTGTTATTGCGGAAGAGGGCACGTTCCCGTATGACGGCAGGATGAAATTCCACGTTAAGACGGACGGCGGCAGTCCCCGGAGCGGAAAGAAGATGTCGCTGGCGCTGCGAATTCCTTCTTATGCAGAAAGCTTTGAGGTCTTCCGGAATAATGAAAAAGCTGTCGGCTGTCCGGTCCGCAGGGGCTACATTTTCATAAAAAATCTGGAAAAGTCAGAGGAAATTGAAATTCGCGCGGCAATTCCGGCACAGTTTGTACATGCAAATCCGCAGGTGAGAGCGGATGA
>DCDB01000004.1 GCA_002316215.1 Lachnospiraceae bacterium UBA1066
AAAATGTACCCCCATTTTGCATAGCTTACTTTCTTCGCCTTAACCGGCTTCTTCGCTGTATCAGACATACCGATATCCTCCTGAACACCATACCCTTTTTGAACAAACAGGATGGGACTTTCTGCCCCATCCTGCTGTTTTCACATAACCTTTTCTCTGCGGCTCAAAGCCGTTTCGCATTTGCTGTCTGCTCAGTCTCACCGCTTATTTATGCTTTGCTGCCGGTTCTGTTTTGCTGCGTTATCACTGTTTCAGGTTCGGATATTTTTCAAGTGCTGCCGTATAGAAGTTCTTAAGCGCCGTATCCTTGTCAACATTTCCGTCGAAATAATCTTTATAAGCGTTCTGGAAAGCTTCGTTCAGGCCCTGGTCATAAGGTCCGGCATTGCTCATATCAATCTTCGGAGCCGCTTCAGCAAAGAGCTTGATGTGGTTCTGGCCGCCTAAGAATGCGGAACCGTATGTCGGATCGTCAGCAAGCTCTTTCATAGCTGCCTGGTTATTTGTGTAATCCTGTGTATCAACCGTAATCTGTTTCATGATTGTCTGATCGCAGGTGAGTTTTTCCATAATGTCTTTCGTGATGGCTACATTGTCGGATCCCTTAGCGCCGCACATCCATGTGCCGCCCCAATACCAGGAAGCCGGGCCCTGGCAGACTGCCCAGTCGCCGTAGATGCCGTTGCCGACTTCTTCTTTGCCGCCGTCAGCCTTAGAGGTTGCAAGTGAATTCCCAAGAAGCGTGAAGTTGATTCCCCATGTTGAATAGAAGAAACCGAAAACCTTGCCCTGCGGGCCCTGATCTGCTGCCCATGCATCGGACCAGAGAGAAGTCTTATTGTTATAGCCTTTATCCGTAAAGTCCTTTGTCTGATCTACCCATTTGTTGAGGTTGTCGTCAATCTGGATCTTGCTGCTGTCATCAACCCATTTCTTTGTTACGTTGTTCGAGAATACACGATAGGAATCATCATAGCCGGAAAGCATCTTATAGCCCTTAGCCGATGCCTGTGCTGCTACTTCATCGAATTTGCTCCAGTCGGACAGAGCTGCCTGAACCTGATCCGGATCATCTGTTCCGAGAACATCCTTGGCAATCGACCGTCTGTAAGCGAAAAGCCCCGGTGTTGCCTGCCAGGAAGTACCGCGCTGAACACCGTCAGACCCTGTAACAATATCTTTTGTATACTGATACTGCTGAGCCATATCCGAATCCGTAAGGCCGATATCTTTCTTAACATCCATTGCCACGCCGGCACTGGCATCCGTATATTTAAGTGCGTAATCTGCTTCCACAAGGAAGAGGTCAACCTTTTTATCTGCTTCAGCATCGTTCTGTCCGAGAAGAGCTTCGTCAAGTGCATTCTGGTAAGCATTATCCTTGGAAGGAGTGATGATCCAGTTGACCGTCACATCGCCGATTTTTCCGGTTCCGCTTGTCGTCGTGCCGCTGTCGTCCTTCTTATCCTCACCTTTTGTATAACCCGGATAATAGTCTTCCACACGTGTCTTGAATTCATCATTCCAGCAATAAATATTGTAAACCTTGCCTTCATCCCCGGACGCAGTGGAAGTCGATGCAGCCGTCGATGCTGTTTTCGACTCTGTTGCCGTCGATGCCGCCGTTGATGCCGCCGTTGATGCTGCCGTTGATGCTGCCGTTGATGTCGTCGACGTTGATGCAGCACTTCCGCCGCAGCCTGCCAGACCTGCGATCATTGCTGCTGATAATGCTAATGCCAACCATTTTTTCTTCATTTTTCCTTCCTCCATTGCTTTGTGTTATTTTTAACAATATGTTATATTGTTGTATAAACATAAATTGATGCGGGTACCAAAAGCACCTTTTGACGCCTGTGATGATCCGTGTGTCCTAAACATTCCTGCAGGCAGGGAACTTTTCAGGCTTTTTGACGCTTGTGCCGTAAAAGTCAGCTCCTGTATATTCTTGCTACCGATGCTCCTTCTGAAAGAGCTCCGTCAATAACCATATTATCTTTTAGCGCCGTCTTCGGTCTTTCAATCAGTTCAACGATTTTATCTGCTGCCGCCCGGCCGATTCCCTGCATGTTCTGACGGAAAGTCGTAATTTTCGGGCTTACAATCTGTGAAATCGG
Source organism: Lachnospiraceae bacterium UBA1066 (assembly GCA_002316215.1). GTDB lineage: Bacteria > Bacillota > Clostridia > Lachnospirales > Lachnospiraceae > Chordicoccus. Next base: position 2,118 of record DCDB01000004.1, read on the forward strand.
AACTCCGTCGTAACCGGCCACCGAAATATCCCCCGGAATCGAAAGGCCCTCGCTGCGTATCACATTCATTCCCCCGATGCAGGACAGGTCATCCGGGTAAAGGATGCAGGTCGGTCTCTTTTTCATGCTTAAAAACTTTCTGGTACAGTCTGCCGAAGCTTCATCGTCAAGGTAGGGCGCCTCCATGATGTATTCTTCATTTACCTCAATCCCGTGTTCTTCCATGGTTCTGTAAAAGCTGGCCAGACGCTCATTAGTAACCGATGAAGGACGGCCGTGGATAAAAGCGATTCTTTCGTGGCCCATGCGTATGACATATTCCGTAAGCTCCTGCATTCCTTTAACATTATTGGAACTGATCGTTGCGCATTTATCAAAAATATGGTCGATCGTAACTACCGGAAGATCGGAGCGAATCAGCTCAAGCACCTGAGGCTGGTCAAAGTCGACACAGGCAATCACCACGCCGTCAACGTTCCTGTATCTGCAGTGTTCAAGGTACGACATCTTCCTCTGCCCAAAGTCTGTGCTGATAAATGTGATATCATATCCTTTGTGTTCCGCCCGGATCTTAAGTCCTTCCAGAACCTGGGAAAAATAAGGGTGTGTCAGGCCGCTGTTGTGTTCATCCGAAAAAAGTATTCCGATGTCATGCATCGTATTCGTCTTAAGTGCTCTGGCCGCCAGGTTCGGAAAATAACCCATCTCATCCGCCTTTTTCCTGATAACGGCTTTTCTCGCCTCGCTGACATCGCTTTGATTATTAAGCGCCTTGCTTACAGTGGCGACGGACACTCCGCAGGCAGCTGCTATATCTTTTAGAGAGACCATCTTTTGTCTCCTTTGCTCGCTGTGTTTTTATCGCTTAATCGTTTTCGTAATTTCATAATACCTCATTTACAGCTTAAGTCAATAATATTTTTTCGTTTTTTCGATAATTTGTCTATTTCGTGAATTTTTTTCGTGTTTTAAATGTGCATTTTGTACAGTAAGAAATTGATTTCTCATTTTTTTACCCCTGTAAATCCCTAAATATTACTCCTGCGCTTTTGTAAAAACAGCTTGCATTTTCGTCATACATACATTATATTGAACTTAAAGAGAAATGTTTTCGTCTAAATCGTTTAAGTAATATTGTCTTGTTTATAAGGAGATACGCGATGAAATATGGATATTTTGATGACAAAGAGAAGGAATATGTGATTACAACCCCAACGACGCCTCTGCCATGGATCAATTACCTCGGCTGCGAGAATTTCTTTACGCTTATTTCAAACACCGGCGGCGGTTACAGTTTTTACAAAGACGCCAAGCTGCTGCGCCTGACACGCTATCGTTATAATAATGTTCCGCAGGATTCCAATGGCCATTACATCTATATTAAGGACGGCGATACTGTCTGGAATCCGGGCTGGCAGCCGACCCGCTGCCCGCTGGATTCCTATTCCTGCCGCCACGGCTTAGGCTACAGTGTCCTCACAGGTGAAAAGAACAAGATCCGCGCCGAGGTAACGGCTTTCGTACCGCTCGGCGACACCTGCGAAATTCTCCGCGTGAAGATAAAAAACGAAAGTCCCGAAACCCGCCGGCTGTCCGTTTACTCGTACGTCGAATTTTGTCTCTGGAATGCCATGGACGATATGACGAACTTCCAGCGCAATTTAAGCACGGGTGAAGTCGAGATTGACGGTTCCACGATCTATCACAAAACAGAATACCGTGAGCGCCGCAATCATTACGCGATTTTTCACGTCAATGCGCCGGTCGACGCTTACGATACCGACCGTGCATCCTTCCTCGGCGCCTATGGCGGACCTCAGGATCCCGAAGGCATCCGAAACGGACATCTTTCGAACTCCAGAGCCAGCGGCTGGTCTCCGGTCGGCGCCCACGAAATCGGCCTTTCGCTCTCAGCCGGCGAAGAAAAGACTTTCATTTTCCTGCTTGGCTACGTTGAAAATCCCAAAGATCAAAAATGGGAAAGTCCGGGTGTCATCAACAAAACGCCGGCCAAAGCCATGACGGCGCGTTATGAAAATGACGTTCAGGTGGAAACGGCCCTTACGGCTCTCAAAACCTACTGGGGAAAGCTGCTTTCAAAGTTTACCGTCCAAACGCCGGAGGATAAGTTCAACCGGATGGTCAACATCTGGCATCAGTACCAGTGCATGGTCACCTTCAATATGTCCCGTTCGGCTTCCTACTACGAATCCGGCATCGGGCGCGGCATGGGCTTCCGGGATTCCAGCCAGGATCTCATGGGCTTCCTGCACCTCATCCCCGACAAAGCGCGTGAACGCCTTCTCGATATCGCCTCGACGCAGTTCCCGGACGGCTCGGCTTACCATCAGTATCAGCCTCTGACAAAGAAGGGAAATCTGGACGTCGGATCCGGCTTCAATGACGATCCGCTCTGGCTGATCGCCGGCGTTTCCGCCTATGTGCGCGAGACAGGCGATCTTTCGATTCTTGATGAAATGACACCGTTTGACAACGACGAAAGCCTGGCGGCGCCTCTGATGGAGCATCTTGACCGCTCCTTTAACTACACGGTTACGCACAAGGGTCCGCACGGTCTGCCTCTCATCGGGCGCGCCGACTGGAACGACTGCCTGAACCTGAACTGCTTCTCGGAGGAACCCGGAGAATCCTTCCAGACCTTCGGTCCGTCTGAAGGCCCCAAGGCCGAATCCGTCTTCATTGCCGGCATGTTTGTAAAATACGGAAAGGAATATGCTTCCATCTGCAGTCTGCGCGGGGAAAATGAAAAGGCTGACCATGCCCTTCAGGAAGTGGCGCTCATGGAAAAGACCGTCTTGACCGCGGGCTGGGACGGAGAATGGTTCATCCGCGCTTATGACGCTTTCGAAAATAAGGTAGGCTCAAAAGAATGCGCGGAAGGACAGATCTATATCGAGCCGCAGGGTTTCTGCGTCATGGCCGGCATCGGGAAAGAAACCGGGGAAGCGGCAAAGGCCCTTAAATCAGTAGAGGAAAAGCTTGAAACAAAATATGGCGTCATGATTCTTCAGCCGGCTTACTCAAAATATTATGTCAATCTCGGCGAAGTTTCCTCCTATCCTCCGGGATACAAGGAAAATGCAGGTATCTTCTGCCATAACAACCCCTGGATTTCCATCGCCGAGACAGAGCTCGGACACGGGAACCGTGCATTTTCCATCTATAAAAAAATCACGCCCGCTTACCTTGAGGATATCAGCGAGGTACACCGCACCGAGCCGTACGTCTATTCGCAGATGGTTGCCGGCCGCGATGCTGTTCATTTCGGCGAAGGTAAAAACAGCTGGCTCACCGGCACCGCTTCGTGGACATTTGTCGATGCTTCGCAGTATATCCTGGGCGTCTACCCTGACTTCGGGGGACTGAGGCTCCGTCCCTGCATCCCTTCCGATTGGAAAGAGCTGACGATCCGCCGTGAATTCCGGAAGGCTTTTTATAATATTACCGTCAAAAACCCTGACGGTCTGGATGGCGGAAATGTGAAGATCGAAGTGAACGGCCAGGCAGTGGATGGCAATGTAATTCCTGTCCAGCCGGAAGGCAGCGAGGCAGAAGTCACTGTAACGCTGATCCGCTGAGCGGCTGCCGCCCCGGAAAGTCAGACTCTTATTGCAAAACATTTTGTAATTTAAAAAGGGGGTGCCGTACTAAAAACGGCAGTCCCTTTTTATGCGCGGAACTCACGCAGAATCCCTCTCCTGTCTATTTCTCATAATATCTGTCAGCATTTTACTTCGCGCAGTCTGAATTACCTGTAAAATTTCGATTTTCTCTGTTTTTACAGGTAATCGCTGGCGGCATTCAGGTTTCGCGCA